>DATBGR010000079.1:0-6466 GCA_036557905.1 Nitrososphaeraceae archaeon
GATATAGGTATGTGAGTATTCAAATGGAGCTCCAACCTTTCCACCATTCATCTTCTTAATCTCCCTTTTAGATGAACCTAGAAAGCCAATATCCATAAGTATACGCCCACGTTCAATTAGTGATTCATTGTAATCATGCCACGATTTGTTTAAAGGCATCATCTGACCGCTAGATGTGAGTAAATAATAAGGCTACAAGATACATTTTCATCAATAATAAGCTTACAGTTGTCATTCGATCTTATAATGAAATATAAGCAGCGATTTTAATAGCACATAGAATTGCGGTACTATAGAATAAGAAGTCCAGTTTTATAGAAAAAGACGATGACTGCAGATAATAATTCAATGAAATCTCAGGACCATGACATACCCGATAAACAGAGGGCATTGGTACTGCAAGGAGGAGGAGCATTAGGTGCTTACGAAGTAGGTGTATTGAAAGTACTATGTGAAAAGTTAGAGCGGAACGGACATAAGAGAAAAGACAGGCCGCTATTTGACATTGTTGCAGGCAGTTCCATGGGTGCGATGAACGCCGCAGTTCTTGTGAGTAATGTAGTCAATAGAGACAAATCTTGGGAACAAGCAGTAGGAGTCCTTGAAGAATTTTGGACTGATAAGAAATATGGTCTTTCGTCTAATCCAGACATTAGCAAATCGTTAGATGATGCAAAAAAACGAAACAACTTTAGTGCTTCACCAGAGGCCGCAAGAAGATATTATTCAGTACTATATTATTTAGCTAAAGGAACACGAAATGTGTGCTGTACAGCATTCGAGCCTGATTCGAGATTCGGACAGGATTCATTCGAATGGCAATGGTATACTAGTGATCTATTACAACAAACTATAGAGCGATATTCAAATGCTGAGAAGACAGAAAAATTGAAAATAGCTACCAGCCGGGAACAAAGTCAGCCTAGATTGCTTATCATTAGTGTAGATGTAGCTGAGGGGGAAACTGTAACATTTGATAGTTATTATAAAAGTGACCATTCTAATAATCCACTCTACAATGATGATGGCGTTAATATACATCACATCATGGCAAGCGGTACAATACCAGCATTCTATAAGTTCAAAGAGATTGGCGGGCGAAAATTCTGTGATGGTGGCTGGTTAAGCAATACTCCATTTAGAGAACTTTTGCAGGCTCACCGGGATTATTGGGTTAAAGTTGCAAGTGGCGATACCGACAAAATTCCAGATCTAGATGTGTACATAGTAAATGTGAATCCCTCTAAAGTAGATAACGTTCCAACAGACTATAATGAAGTTCAGAATAGACAAACTGAGATAACTTTCTTGGATAGAAATTCTCATTACGATGAAATGGTTGCACATCTAGCAACTGGCTATAATGAATTGGAAGAAACATTAAATGACTCTATAGGAATAATTCGTAAATTAAAGGCTCTCAAGAGCCATATTATCAATACAAGTGAAGGTGCAGCATTTCAAAAGGAATTAGAGTGTCTTCTAATGATAACAGAAGGGACAAGTAATGACCTGAACCATATCAGAAAAAAGTATAAAGATCTAATCAAAGGGAAATTCAAACTACATAGCGTAGTGAGAATAGAGCGTTCTAACGAATTTGACCCAAGCACTGGTCGTGAATTAGATTATTCTAGTAAGCCTAACGACTTTACTCACAAAACTATAAAGATGCTAATCGAACAAGGAGAAAAAGATGCACTAAAGATACTCGAAGGATGTTAATATTATAACCAAGATAAAGGTACTTTTTCTAATATGTAGACCCAGTTCCACATCTACTGTACAGCAGAATTCGACAATAAGCGTCACATCCAAGCTCTCAGGCTCGATCCATATCTCAAAAAGATTTGTTTCTTATCTGACCTTGACTCTGAATTCTCTCATATCCAATCAACGTAAATCCTATTCAGGTATGGTGTCATATGTGTCATATGTGTCAGATATGTCAGATATGTCAGATGGGCTATAATGCAGTAACACTTCAATTTGATTCGAGATCACGCGTTAAGGGAGTGTCAGATAGGGTCAGATAGTTCTTAATTCTGACTTTTTATCAAGACAAAAATAACGAAATTGTACTTGACCATGAGTGCAAAGTTTTATCATTTACCGGTAGGTTGACAATATAAAAGCATTGAGGGACTTATTTAATATAGTTAAATTCTAGACTTGGAATTCAGCATTGATCTTGCAAGTTGATATCTATATACAGTAGCAGCTAATACCCAGTACGTTAATCACATCGGGTTAAAAACCTATCCGGATTAATCATCCCGCACATCAAGTTATAATACGATATGAGAAATGGCAGGTTATAAATACTGAGCCGTAATGTAGACTGATATCATAGAATGGTAATATAATTTATGTATGCTGTATATCATGAGGCGCGTGGTGCATAAAGATGCCTAAACGATTAGTTAACCGGTAGTACAACATCGTCATTTCTAGGATTTTTCAATCAAGGAATCAATTATGGATCAAAATCAGTATTCTTACAACGACCTTTCCTGTATTAGAGAAGTTATAATTGTCAAAGCGGCTATATTCAGAATACCGTCATGCATTTTTTCATAGACCTCTTTTTGTGCATCCGATTTCAGATGTTTTTCCTTATATTCATCGTGTATGAAAGCATAAAATGCAATTAAGAGTATGTATCGATTTTTTATTATAGTCTTTTTCGCAATATTACCCTTTGCTTCAACTAATTTGTTTTTGAAATGTCGATTCTCCAGAGAAACGTAAATTATCAGATTTTAAGAGTGGTGTCTATGAGCTAGTGCTCGTAGACTATAGAATGCCAAAGATGAATGGATTTGAGCTATACCAAGAGATAAGGAAGTTAGATGATAACGTTAAGGTATGCTTTATCACAGCGTTTGATGTAGATCATGGAGAGATCAAAAGGGAACTTCAAAATATTTCGAATATAATACAGCTAGATAAAGAGGGAGAAGGAAAGGAAAAATTAGATGTAGACTGCTTTATTCAAAAACCTATTGACATAGATGTGTTAGTGAAGCGATTAAGGGAGGAATTGGATTCATGGCATCAATAGTTGATACTACTGATATCCTATCTTTCGTGCTATTACTTTCGGAGTAGGCGATAATGGCATCTTATAATAAGAACATGATGACAAGAATATTACTTGTTGATAACGAATTCGATAATACATCAGTTTTAGGTATGGGTCTAGAAGACGAAGGATATAAGGTCGAATCATTTAATGATTCCATCGTTGCACTATCTAATTTTAAACCAAATTACTATTCTCTAGTAATACTTGATATTAATATGCCTAACATGAATGGATATGAATTGTATAAAGAAATACGGAAATTAGACGACAAGGTAAAGATATGCTTTTTGACTGCATCAGAAGTATATAATAAGAGTTTGAGAATTCCAGAAAAAGAGATTCTTGATGCTGTAAAATGTTTTATTCCAAAGCCATTAACCATCGAAGATTTTGTGAGAAAAGTGGAAAAAGAGATAGAAGATGCACAATAAGAATTAGAATCATGTATGTTATTTTTAAAAAGTCCGGAATTCATATTATATCTTTACAAAAAACAAATTAGCAGGTCAAGAAAAGAAGAATCGATTTCAACAAAATCAAACACTTGGGAATAGTAACTTAATCATTTGGAATTCTCTAGATTGTTAGGATAAAATGGTCCCTGCCAAGCTGGATAATTCCATTCAGAGCAACTAATCTGGAATATTCCAAATCTAGAGCTATTGCTGATGTATTAGGATTTTATTTTGCTTCTCAAGTTGCACAGACTCCTTAAGCTTCTATAACATGTCCTTATTTTTCCTGTAATTATAAAAATTAAACTCTTTAATGCTCTTATAGAACTAATATTAGTGAGAACTTTCTATTATAGTTGCAAATACTTTTATTATTTATTCCAATTACCCTAATGATAACGCTTATGCTTGAGAATACTAAAGCAGATAATAATGATAATGTTAGAATATCTCAACAAATTGATGATATAGATCTTAAAATTATAGATATTTTAAACAAGGATTCTTCAACACCGTTTGTTGATGTAGCAAAACGAATTGGTATTTCAGATGCAACAGTGCATGTTAGAGTTAGAAGAATGATGTCCGCAGGCATAATTAATAAATTTACAATATCTGTAGATAATGACCTTCTAGGATATGATCATGTGGCATTTATGGGAATAAATACTTCTCCAGGATCTAGTGATCAAATCATATCTGATTTATCAAGAATTGAAGAAGTCCTGGAGATCCATGAAATGCATGGTAAATTTGATTTGTTATTGAAGATTCGTGCTAAGAATCTTAGTCAGATGAGAGAAATAGTAGAAAATAAGATATGCAAAATTCCCCACATTCTTGAATCAGAATTAATGACAGTGCTAAAAACAGGAAAGGAAGAACAAACGATATCCCTTGAAGGTGACATTGAATATAACAATATGCTGCATTTAATTAAGATCAATTAGAACATTATTCTCTGTATTCTATCCATTGTAAGAGATTTGAATCAAAATGAATATCTAGTTTATTCTTATATTACCATAGTCTAGTAAAAGCAAGCAATAGTTATTGATTAACGATTATATCTATCTCTTTAGCATGATGTCTTTGTAATTTTTTCTTTTGCTTTATCATTAGTTCATTGTAATCCTGTTTACTATATAGACAGAATGCTTTGGCTTTAATCCACGGTTTGTATGAAGAGTATAGCGTCGTCTCGTATTTTGCCCTACCTAATTGCCCACAAGTATCTGTTCGATGTGGTTTTTCGATAAACATGTATTAAATGAGCAATCCCAATGACGTTCAATTTTTAATCGAGCGTAGAGGCATCCGATTAATCAAAAATGTATGAGTAGCAAGTCCTTCACAATAACGCTAACTACTACGATAAACTACTCCCGACCGAATTCTATTTTTTTGCTACTAAGCCAATTTGTATCTGGTATTATGTCCGCTATTATCCGAAAGGTCGCAATCTAATTGCTTACCCTTTTCTCCATGATATTATGAGACATAATAGCTCAACATTATTAAAGTCGTTATTACTGTGATTTCCATCTATTCATACTTCAGTGCCTCCGTTACAGTCTTTGGTAGAAATATAACTACAGTTGAACAGTCGTGTATATTGCTGGGAAATATAGTCAGTCAAAAAAGAGATCCAATAGAAGCTATCGAAGCAGTAAGTAGTTTGTAAGGGGGAGTCCAAGGAGTTAGTTCAGCCACCGTTTCCAATATAACGACTTGATTGTTAAGAACAGTCGTCCAGTTAATGCTGGCTCTTTAGACCAACCTACTTCAACTTTGAGATTTCCAATCTGCTTAGTTATATGTGCATAAGCTGATGATGTTTTCATGTCAGAACCGAAAGATAATGTTATTAGAATTAGAATTAGAAATTCGATAAAAACCCCAATAAACATATTGCATATTTGCTTAATATATTACAAAAAACTGTGTACTTTGATATCCGCTCTAAGGATTTGGTTCAGTCAGGGCCTCACTCTTGATTGAGTATGTTAACTTTGTTAACTTTGAACCTAGCCAACATGCAGAATATACTAGTGCTAGATGATTTTCATATCATCATGACCGTCATATAATTATATTAGAAATCTTGATACTGGATTCTCTCTATAGATAAATTCCTTTGGCAGTAGACTCTAAACTGTTACTTATCGGATCAATATGTACCATTAAAATAGAGATAAGGAAGTCTTTTCCGTTTTTGGAATCAACAAATAGTATAATAAACGTCATTTACCGTTGTATATGAATGAATATAAAACGAGTTAACTATCTTGTATTCGTTTTAGTCGGCATCGTTGCATCAATAACTTCTGGAACCCTTGCATCAAATACAGCTAACCCCTTATTGCCTGCAGTATTTGCATCTGGAGAAGCACAACAGAATCAACAACAGAAACCAAACATAAAAGGATCAAACATTTTTCAAACACATAATATGGTTCTTGGGAAGAATATTAAAAATCTCATAATAGAAATTCCAAATGAAGGTCACGAAGATCCCACAGCGCCAAAGGAATTAAGAGTTGTCAATCAGCCTTATCTTCCTCGAAATGCAATTATAAATACCGGTACTACAGTAACATGGTTTAATGCAGATGCTGGCCATAAACATCAAGTAACATTGCTGGATAATAAATCAGGAACAGTTGTATATGAAAGCGGTCTTTTCGACAACTTTGTTGCTTCAAAGCCAATCAAGTTTAATAATACTGGTACTTTTGCTTACTCAGGCCCAAGCGGTGATAAAGCAGTTCCAAACTATAAAATGAACGGAACACTAACAGTTATCAATCGACCAAGTAGTAATTCATTTAATAGTACATCGGCTACAGGAGGAGGAGCCACATCTAACAATATTGATACTATAAGTACAATTATTGTACCAGCAAAGCTTCTTGAGAAAGTT
>DATBGR010000080.1:0-1922 GCA_036557905.1 Nitrososphaeraceae archaeon
GTTGGTCGTATGGATCTTTTCTTCCTCGAAATCCATAGTACCAAATTGTCCTCCCTTCTGCCTTGCAATTGTGATACTGATATTTAGTTAATATGCACGATTCGTCTAATGTTTTATTTTAGATCTTATTTCATTGAATGCATCAATATTAACTTCTAGATAATTTGAGATAAAATATAATATTCCATATTTTTCTCCCATTTTTGTAATAATATTATTTTTTAGTAATACCGAGATGTGGTGTTGTACTGCCTTATAATCAAGTCCCAGAGATTCGGACAGCTGATTGATATTATACGGTCGTTCCTTTAGCAGACAAATTATCTTGATTCGATTATCGCCACCACGCGAACCAGCAAAAAGAAACCACAGTAGACGCTTGGCATCAGGATCAGCCATATAACATCATGAGTTTAACACAGTCTGTGTATTTATTAAATCAAACAAATGGTTTGTTATCTTCAGATTATGAATATTGTCTCCTTTCAAATCTGGGTCCAATCTGGATAAAAGTAAATAAGAGAATTTTTCTTTCTTATTATAATCTTAAATATGAATATATTGATGGTTTTAACTGCTGGTATTGCCCTAGTTAATGTGGTACTTTTAGTAACTTTGCTTGTAATATATGCAAGAATATACATAAAAACTAAAGCTTCATTCACTATTGGATTGATCTTTTTCGCAGCAATGCTGATTTTACACAATGTAATTGCAGTTTATGCCTATTTTGCGATGGAGCCATTATATTCCATGGATTTGATGCCATTCTTTGCAGTAATACACTTAGCTGAGCTTGCAGGGATAGCTGTATTATTGAAAGTCACACTGTAGATAGGAACCATAATAGAATGGATCCTGGTTGTGTCTTGCAACCAAGGATTACATACACCGATGATGGCGGTTGCATTACTTTTTCACCTCAGCGACGAGATTCCAACAATGTGGCATTTGTTTGGGATTGCCTACCTAAAGATGTGTAAAGTGCTATCGAGGTTTAATCGCTTTCACAACTATTTTTGAACAATATTCTTGAAAATCTAAATTTCATTTTAGATTATGTACAAAATACATTAATGTAGTTTCACTGATGTCCGTAAATGTCAAACGAGTTTTTAATAGAAGCTATACATGCTTAACCCATGTTATAGTGTCTTTATATAGGGATTCATGGCTTATCAGAAAGTAGAAATCTATGAAATTCGACTTTTTTAGTAGGAAGAAATTCAAGTGTGATACGTGTAACGAAAAATTCAAAACAGAAACTGAGCTGAGGCAACACGTCAAACTGGAACACGGAGGAAAGAAATAACATATTAAGGATTCATATGAGTTTGGTAGGTATTCGTAACCTTCTACACGGTGAAGCCATACCTATCTACACTCCTACTCTTTTCATCTTTGAACCACAATTGGGGCAAGCAATATGTCTATGTTCTGCTCCGCAGCTCATACAATAATATTTTAAAGTATTTTGATTACTTCCAAACATTGAACCGAATGTTGCTCCTCCTGTCCCTCCCATTCTTTTTATCATTATCCTCCTCATATACAGATTAAGCATGATGAATACACCAAATATTGCTATCAAGGACACGGGAAAAGGTACTAGCATAGAGATAGTGATGCTGATGCCGAATGAAATTCCTATCCACACTAACTGGTTAATTAAGAATTGTTTATTGTTATTACCAAAACTCATCTAGAGTATCTACTTCTCCATATCGCTGTTATCAACTAGATAATTGCTCAATCCATATTTTAATTTTATCGTTGATCAACTATATACGGAATCAACAATTTACTGACATGGACCGGTTTGAGGAAATTGCCACGCGAGACGGATATAGTATTGATTGTAAACAAGTAACAATCAAGTGCCTTTAGATAGAAAATTCTATCTATATATGCTAATCATGATT
>DATBGR010000081.1:0-2596 GCA_036557905.1 Nitrososphaeraceae archaeon
ATAATTATGTCATTGATTACCAATTATGATAGTAATTTAGTATGAAATACTAATACATATGAGATCGAATTTTTTCCTATCAACTACAAATTGATATCTGATATAGTCAGAAGGAACGATACTAATTCGGTTTGGCAAGTAAACTAATAGATAATATATTCGCGAAATCAGTATTCCTCACCGGTTATATATAATAAAATTGATGAGGCTACAATAGATTTGCTTTAAGGCAATTCCACTAGCCTCGAAGACATATCAAGAACGGCTTCGATATCTCAGAATTTATAATCGCAAGAAATGATTTGTATAAGATCACATTCCAGATGTCATCCGGGCAAAATAGATTCAGGTTCTCTATTAATGGTTACACAAGATTGCCTAAAATGTTAAATAGAAGTCCAGTTATTTAACTAATATTTGTCACACTACGTATTACTCATAAAGTGGACCGAGCAAGGAATTAACAAGATCCATGAATCTGTAAATCGTTACAATTCCTTTAAGACATCAGTAGAAAAAGCAGGTGGAAAAATGGTTGGAGGCTACTATACTTTTGGAGAATACGATGTGGTAATTATTATAGAAGCTCCAAGCGATGAGATAGTAATGTCTCTAATGCTGAAAGTTGGCTCAGCTGGGAATGTAAGAACCGAAACCATGAAAGCATTTGCTGCTGAGGATGCATGGAAAATTATTAAAGATCTTCCATAATCTTTTTCTCTAATGGAAAACTGAGAGAATAAAACTGGCCAAGCGAAGCTGAATATTGCATACAACGCAGCCAATCTCATATTGCAGAATATGTGTTAAAGACTAATACTACACATTTTGGATAAAGATTTGAAATTTTATAATTATCAAATATGTTTCCTGATTTTTTGATAATAACTAACTAGCTTAATAGATCCAAGTAACCTAGTCAATATCATTCCGAAGGGTGTTCAGATATCCGTACTGTAGTTGGAAGATCTCTTAAATTTCTCTATGATATCGGATACTGTATGTGATACTCGTGAGGGACAAAATTTACTCTAGATGGATACCTATAATGGTAACAGAAAATCACAACAGAGATATTTACATATCACTTGCGACCACTTTTTCGTAGTCGTATTCGCTGCATATGAAACTACAACTAGGACTAGTACAAATGGTATTGCAGCAGCTGAACGTGATAAAAAAAGTAGAGCAGCACCAGACGAAGCTGCGCCAATAAAGTACCCTACTTAAGTAATCATTAGAAACAAACTAGTTTCTGATGGACTCCATCACCGCTTGTGTCTGAACCGTTCTGTGAAGTTTAAGGATTCTATAGCCTTCGTATCTGTAGATGTCGATTGGCTATGACTAACAATATGGGAAACTAGATTCGAAACGGTTACAGTAATTATGGTAGTAATAACATCACTTCTATTGACATGTTTTGCACAGACATATTGAATTCCCATTGAGAAAAGAAGCAATAGGAAGCAAGGACACCAGACAAATGTTAAATCAGGAGAAATCGCGGTTAGTATAAATACCAAAAATTAGAGCGAATAATAGATTCATCTCTATACCTAATGTATAAATGAATTTATTGCTTAGCTTTGCTATGTCGGGTCTTTCAATTCTAAGCAAGAGTGTAGCAAGTGCTGCACCTAGAATATAACCTATAAATATGGAAATTCCAATCGAGGCTTTGGTAGACTCTCCTTGTGCCAAGGATGCTCCTAGCACTATGATGTTTCATGAGAAGTCTGATGCGAAGACTCCACCTAAACCAAACAAACTGAGAGCTTACATACTTCCAGCCGCGCAGGTCAGTAATACAGACAACAGATCCAGAATGTTATTAGAAATCACTTTGGGTTGATTCTCTGATTGAATCAATAAACCATCATCAACGCAATTCGATACATGAATCTAGAACATATTCTCTACTACAGGTTAATCATATCCTTCATATTTTTGACGGCATCAGCATTTTTCCTGTGCATTTTCAAAAATAGGTCAATCTGATGTCATCTTGATGTCCTAGAGTTAATTTCTCCTTTAGTTGGGATATTCATATCACTTGTATCATTGCAATTATTATGTTTAATGTAAAATAAGAAGGTGGAATAACTAATCTTCCATCGTTGATGGAATTACAAAGCACATCTGTGCCAAAAAGATGCTTCCGATCTTCCAAAAAAGTGAGCTGTGACGAGGCGTATGACCTGGATATGGATTTATTTTGATACTTTTGAAGTCTCCTTCTTACTGATCCACCTAAATCGGATTAATTAATTTCGTCATTTATAGTAACAATGGTGACAGTCCTCATCAACATTTTCTTTCCGAATCCTCTTCATCTCACTTTTGTGTCTAGTATTAGAATTATATGCATTAGGGTATTAGTATTAGTCGTTAACAGACGTTTTCAATATCTCGTATTTTGACAATATCCGGAAGTATAAATGATCTATTGATTTAACCTTAACCAAGGATACAAATTCGGAAAAAAACAACTGATCCAATTCTGTGTCAGTCTTATGGTATTTATAGATAGTTCCTTATATATATCCAAATAGCTCATAACACTCGTCTGCCAAAAATTTACAGCCGAGAGAAA
>DATBGR010000082.1:0-6751 GCA_036557905.1 Nitrososphaeraceae archaeon
ATAGACAACATATCTGGAATTGGCTGAAATTATATTTACTGTATGTTCATATGAATATGGATAGAATAAGGTTTATGAAATTCTTGGTTATAGGGCGAGGTTAAGTTAACAGAGCCTCTTAAAGCCCTATCACATTCTTATATAGGTAAAAAATAAACCTCGTCAAGAGATCCCTAGATTCGGAAAAGTAGCGATTTCAATACCCAATTCTCCCTGTATCTTCCTTATCTTTGTTGCGTATTCTGTCATTTTTGAATTATCATCTTGGACCTTTGCAATTCTATAGCCCTTCCACGCTTTTCTGAGCGCTCCCCAGCTTTGTCCTTTCGAAAAATTGGTTTCAGAGGATGTGACCGGCGTATCTTGATTAAGTGACATTATTGCAGTCATTTTATGGAATCAATTTGTAATCTCTCTACTTAGAACAGTTAGTCAATATTTTCCAATTTCGGAGTTAAAACTGTTATATAGTCAGCTTAACACCGTATCAAATTGCGATAAAATGACAAGATTTGGTTAACATTTGTAGGAAATCTACAGCTGAAATATAAGTAGTGATACCGGATTTGTTTAATTATGCGTAATTGCCTTTGATGGAGGACCTTGCTCCGCATGCTTCACATAGTAGAAAGCCTAGTTTCTTGCTTTTTTCAGTTCTTGTATCCGGGCTGCCGCAAACTGGACATATAACATAATCTTTGACATATCTATCAATTAGAGCCCCAAACGAAGATGGCTCTTTGCGTCCTAAGAAGATTACTCTATCACCTGCAATATAACCTGCAGATGCCATTTCCTTGTTGAGATACAATAGGAGCTTTTCTGGTTCCCTTCTCAAGGCTTTTGGGAATTCCATAAAATTCCTGAAAATAGTACGCTGCCCTACCCACATTACCTGAGGATTAGGAATTTCCAATCTGGATACCTCCTTTCGACTAGTATTACTGGCATTCTGCTGTAGACGTCCAAGTAGCTTTTCATATTCAGCCTTAGATTGTGCAGGCATTAGTAAAACTCATACACACGGCGGTCTAATGAGCTTTTTGATTATTTGATTAAAATACATACAATTCAATCGTATCTTATGTTAAGTTCAATCTCTCCAGTATATGTCGCACAATAGCAACAATAGCCTGAGGGTGCATTATTTAAACGGAATCATATTTTTGAATCGCTTTGGTTACTCCATTTAAAGAAGTTGAAGATATGCATATTTACATGAACTTGCGCTAAGATGGGACTACAAACTCCCCATCATGTTATACTCAATTTTAATTTGACGGACTTAAGAATCAAGCCAATCTTATCAATTCATAATTAGTATTCAAAAGCCTCTTTCGAGCCACGCGAATAGCCTGGAGTGAGGAGTCGCACCCAATCCAATTTCTTGCCAATCGCGCGGCAGTAACTAATGTTGTGCCAGAACCGCAAAAGAAATCTGCGATCAACGCGTCTGGATGAGAGAATTGACCAATGATTCTCTCCAACAACTGTTCATGTTTTTCTGTCTCATAGCCAGTTGAATATCCATAACTTTCTACATCTAGCCAAACGTTGTCCAAGATTGTTTTATTCTTCGGAGGTATCCAATACTCAGCATATTTTACCCCGATTCGTTTTCGGATAAATTCTAGCTTCTTCCCAGTTTGGAGCCAATATTTTTCGAGTGGGACATCCGAATAATGGGTTTCATAAATCTTATAGTTCCTCACTGCCTCAGTGGCTCTAGATTGGCTCCATTTCCATTGCCCTCTCTCCGGAACACGACCAAACAGATGATACCGCATCGTTGGCCTATCAACATTACTCCAAAACCCCATCCATTTCGAATCTATTGTATTCTCTTTCATCGGTAAAGGGAATCTTGCTAACTCGTACTTTGAATACCAAAGCAGAGAATCGTTTGCAATATGCATTCTATCCAAGTATTTGAATTGATACATTAAATTTTTTCTTCGACCTCTTTTTATTACTATCTCATTTCGAAAATTGTTGTATCCAAACAATTCATCCATAATCACCTTTATGTAATGCACCATATGCCAATCTAGGTGAATAAAAAGGGACCCTGAAGGTGATAGTAGATGCCAGATATTTTTTAGTCGTGGATACATACTATCTAGATATACTTTTAGAGGATTTTTTCCACTAAATGTGTCATCGAATGCGAGCTTTGGACCGCCATGAGTTCTCAGAAAATACTTGTCTCTTGTCAGAAACGGTGGATCTATATATACAAGATCAATTTTATTCTTAAACCCATTGTGTAATAAATATGACATAGCATCAATATTATCACAGTGAAAAAGAATATTCGTCATTGCATTATTTCTTACTGTAGTGGATGTCTGCAGTTTTCAATGTTTCACAAATTCTCCCATCTAGATGTGGTATAACCGATCTGATATTGGTAGAGGTCAAGATGAAACAAGAATATGCAATACTCACTGATTTATCTAGCGATTAAACTCGTGAAAGTAAATGGATTATAGTTGATCAATCATTTTTTGATCTAATTGTAGATATGGATATCATGAACACTATTGCAATTCTGTTCTTGAGATATTATTCAAGTGGGCATATACTGAATTTTATCAATAATATGCTATTACAATTATATAATTGATCGTTACTCTAACCCTATAAGCTTTGGGAGTGATGACTGATTCTTATATGGGTATTTTCGTACCAGCGGACATTTCTTCCAGAATATTGAATTTTATTGACGGTAAATTAGAATTTCCAATCATATCTGAACACGAATTAATGGCAACTTTTTATCTTTTCGGTAAGGATCATGGAATAAGCAAATCTGACTTGTTAACAGCAGTTGATTTAGCAAAACGAACTGTTAGTCAGCTTGATCGCGAGATCAAAGCTTTTACAGAGACCGCCTCAAGGATGTCTAGTGAATCTGTTCGCGAAATATATAATCGGCGCGTATTGCAGTTGCATGCAGAGGGGAGTTCACAGAGTGATGAAATGCCACACAAAATATCCAGAGATCCCACTATTTTGTCCGCTTGTTATGTGCAGCATATAGCCTATTACAATCAGAAATATTTTTTTGAGCTATTTCCTCAATTAAATAAGGATCAGATACCTCTAGATTTACAAACACGTCTGTTTCGCAGAATGGTCTTAGTGGGATATAATATTGAAAGAGAGAACACGTTTTCACTAGGAGGGCCAATCAGTTACTTTTACGAGTGGTTTAAAGAACATTGAGTCCAGAGTCATCAAATCGCAAACAAGAACCATAATTAAGTTTTCAATTGCAGATCAATATCTTCATTATTGGAGCACGGATACTTTATTTTCATCTATTATTGTATTCCTCGTATTTGTCCTTGATGTACTTGATCAGCTTAATCGTGTCTAGTTCTTTCAAGCTAACCCTGTTAGAAGTTATATACGACCTAAATAATTCGAATTGGTCAGTATATTTTGGAGTATTCTTGATTGAATAATCGAGTATGTCGTTGTAATTTCGCAACGGGAAGTAAAACTTCTTTGCTATACAAGAGAGCATTTTTCTGGTATAAGAGCTAATAATTCCTCGTTTTTCTGCTAGATAGAGGTTAAACCGTATGTCGATCATCGCTTCGGATTGTAACCTATAGGTGCTTTCTTCAAATGTGACGGCAACTTCATCATCGGCATTCACTTTACCTCTTCTATAAAGGTCGAAAATCTTTCCGATCCCTATCATTCCGAATCGCTCCAATTCTACCGCTCTCAATGCGCCTAAGCTAGCCGCACCAGCAACAATGACGTTTTTTTTGGCTACAAGCTGGTATACTTCTATTGGAGTGGGCGGATAATCTTGCAAAAACATACCGTCAACGAGGCCAACTATAGAAATATCAGAGATTAGTCCTAGCCGCAATAAATCTCCTTTTTTTGCAGGGGGTCTATATTCTGCATCAAATATCGCCATTGCTTTTTCAGTACTCATGCTCGGACCGAGAAAGATGATTGGTCTCTTCATACTCTAAAAAATTTCCTCCCCCTCCAACCTACAACAGATTTGGTTATTTTGAAGGTCTCAAGACCGGGTACTATTGCCCTCACTACAGGGACATTGAGTTTACTATTAGTCAAATTGACGATTATGACCTGAGTGAGACCTGCCTTCCTTAATCTAGCTAGTATCAATTTAATGTCATCAAGGATATCAGGATTGTAGTAAGAATTCATGTCCGAAAACCTGATACTTCTGTCCGATGGTATGAACGTCCACGATCGCTTTTCATCTGTATTTTCTTGGTTGTACTTTATTTTCCTGAGATCGTCTCTGGCACCTTGAATATTGGCTGCCCTTGTTTGCGACACTTCTGTTATAGCGCGCAACAACGCGATCCGAACATCTGGATGAGTTCCATGCCCTTCTGCCAGATAGCCGTAATCGTGCGTCACCCATTCCACGCTTGCTGCATTAAAGGTTGGTATACCGATTTCTGTCGTGATATCCTTTACAATTAGAGATATGTGATTTCGCTCAAAAACTTTGATCAGATTATGTATTGGTTTGAAATTAACATCTGTAAAATCAACGTCAGGAAATATTCTGGACTCGTCCCTGAATTTATCAATCGTGATAATAGGACTAGAAAAACCATGGGTCCTCAGCGAATCTGCGATATGTCTCACATAATGAAATGGAATTGCACTGGCACGCAATTCCGCAATACTGAGGGCGTCACGTTCAATTAGTTCGCATAAAGAGTGGCATACTGCCTCTTCCATAACATTCCCAGAAGCTAATCCATTTGTATGGTAGAATGAGAATGGATTCACAGATGGCGGAGTGGGTTCGTACCTGAACAAAGCAAGAGGCGCAGGCACCATTACCTCTCGATCGTTTAGCAAGTCAAAACCTGGCAGATAATCCATCTGCATATCATTCCTAAATTGAAATCGAGTAGGTTCGCAAATTTGATCAGGGTGTATGACAGAATATTTGTTCGAGAGTTCTTCATAACTAGATCGGATCATATTCCTGGTATCTGTATTCGGTAAAGATGAGTATCTTTCGAATGATTCCATGAGCGCACTTGCCATGGCGTGTTTCCTTGTGGGGCCTTTTCCACTATAAACCCATATGTAATCTGGTGTGCCTGGTACGACTGCTGAGTAATTTGGAATAGCAAGTACATCCAACCGGGTTATGTCTGCAAGTCTCGTAAGACCGATAATTTTTGATAGCGACTTAATATTTCCCAGAGTCAATTTAGGAGGCATTACTCTAGAAGTTCCCTCATCAGTCCATTTCATCTGACTTTGCAGTTGCAATATATGATTGACTATTCCCATAGAAAGCCAGCATTTATTTCTTATCTAAATCTCCAAGAGACCTTCACTTTTCGAAATTTGTTGAGCAGATTATACCTGGCAAGTCCTAATCAAAAAATAATTCTGAGATGAAACGATGAACGACTTTCAAATTTAGAAGAGTACAAATTTGGTATTAAAGATATTTTCGAAAAGTGGAGCGATGATACAGTAAATTGCTAGAGCTTATCAGATAGTAGCCTTGGATAGATAGACTAATTGGCCCTGTTAACTTCACAATAATTTTTTCTTTTATTAGTTTCTCTATCTGCTTAATTGCTTTATCTCAATCAAATTCTGATTTCTTATCTTAACAAATCCATTCTTGGTCAATAAATAAGTTAAGAAATCACTATCATTTACTCTCAGTCTTTCTCTAACTTTCTTGGGATTGTAACTCTTCATCCCTTCAATATTGTCGAATCACCTAAAAATTTCTGATTTTAAATACAAACACTTAGTCGTCGTGGTAATGAAAACTTTTAAGTTAACATGGTCCACTTGTCCTTATTTAACACTTAAATACATCGAATTTTTCAAACAGTGTAATGTCAAAATCAAATACGGATGTCACCATAAACCCATTTGAAATAGCGCTTAAGCAGCTAGATGAAGCAGCCAAGTTAATAAACCTTGACCCAGGCATGCGGGATGTATTGGCTAATCCTAAAAGAGTACTGACCGTTTCACTACCTATCAAGCGGGATGATGGAAAGATACAGGTCTTTACCGGTTTCAGATCCCAACATAATGACGCGAGGGGACCTTTTAAGGGTGGTATACGTTACCATCCCCAAGTTACCATAGAGGAAGTCAAGGCACTATCGATGTGGATGACTTGGAAATGCGCAGTAGCTGACATTCCATATGGAGGTGGCAAGGGCGGAATTATTTGTAATCCTAAGGAAATGTCTGAGACAGAATTGGAACGCTTAACGAGGCGGTATGCTTATTCAATAGCTGATATTATAGGTCCTCGAACCGATATTCCTGCTCCAGACGTATACACAGGCGGGAAGGAGATGGCATGGATTATGGACACATATTCTGCTCTTAAAGGAAATTTCGGTCAGCCAGAAATAATAACTGGTAAGCCCCTGGCAATTGGTGGATCATTGGGCAGAGCTGAGGCCACAGGAAGAGGATTAACGTTTACGGTTAGGGAGGCTGCTAAGAGATTAGCAATCGATCTTAAACAAGCTACAGTTGCAATTCAAGGCTTTGGTAATGCTGGCCAGTATGCTGGGCAATTACTCGAGGATCTGGGAGCTAAGGTAGTCGCCGTTTCAGATTCTAAGGCAGCTGTTTTTAATAAAGGTGGTCTAGATGTGGAAGGTCTAAGAAATCACAAGGAAAAGAAAGGATCTGTGTCAGGTTTTCCTGACACCAAAGCTATATCTGGAGAGGAGATTATTGA
>DATBGR010000083.1:0-3541 GCA_036557905.1 Nitrososphaeraceae archaeon
GGTCGGCGATCCGATGTCAGATGCTACTGACATTGGGCCATTAGTCAACGAGCAAGGGCTAGATAGTATTGAATCTATTGTTAAAGACGCAGTTAAGGATGGTGCTCAGATATTAACAGGCGGAGAACGTGTCGGTAACAAAGGATATTTCTATCGTCCAACGATTGTAAACAACATCTTGCCAAAAATGCGAATATCACAAGAAGAAGTCTTCGGTCCCGCAGCTCCGATCCTATCTGTTGATGACGATGATGAAGCCATTAGACTAGCGAATGAATCTCAATATGGGCTTGGGGCAAGTATCTGGACAGAAAACCTTGAAAAGGCCGAAAGGCTATCAAGGCTGATCTCTTCAGGCATAGTATCTGTAAATAACGTTGTTGCATCTGATCCTAGAGTACCATTTGGTGGTATAAAGAAAAGTGGCTTTGGAAGAGAACTATCAAGGTACGGGATGCTCGAATTTGTTAACATAAAGTCAGTCAGATTCTACAATGAGTTGGTGCACACTCATCATGTGGAGTAAAAAGTACAAATAAAAGGAAAAATATATGCCAGAATTAGACGAATCAAAAAACTATCAACAACAATATAGCCAAAAACAAAAGTCAGATATTACCCGAGTACTAATTTTAGGAAGTGGTTTTGCTGGAATTGAAGTTCTAAAAGGGGTTCAAAAAAAGTTTAAGAGAAATCTAAAAATTGAGATTACTCTAGTTAGTAAAGACAATTTTCTTCTCTTCACTCCAATGTTACCTGAAGTTGCCTCTGGCATGATAGAAACACGGCATATCGTGACACCTGTGAGGGAATTCTGTGGTAAGGCCAAATTTTATGAGGCTAGTGTAAAATCAATTGATTTTGATAATAAACAAGTAATTATAACACATGCACTTGGAAGACATTCTAATCCTCTTGCCTGGGACCAACACATATTAAAGTATGACTATCTGGTTATCGCCTTAGGAAATGAAAATAACTTTCATAAGATGGCAGACATAGAAAAACACTCCTTTACTATGAAGGATATTGGAGATGCAATAATACTAAGAAATCATATTATAAACATGCTTGAACAGGCAAACCTTGAAGAGCATGATAAAGAATTAAGACAAAGTCTATTAACTTTTGTTGTAGTCGGAGGAGGGTTCAATGGTGTTGAAACTGTAGGAACGATAAATGATTTTGTAAGGGACTCCATTGGGGATTCCTATAAAAATATCTATATGTCAGAAGTAAAAGTGGTACTTGTTCATACCAGTGATAAGTTACTTGAACAGGTAGACGAGGAGTTGGGCAAGTTTGCATTAGACAAGTTAAAGGCTAAGGGTATAGAGTTTATAATGAATGCACACGTGGTTGGCGCTACACAAAATACTATAAAGTTGGATGATGATAATAACACTGTAATTCCATCTTATACTTTAATTTGGTCTGCAGGTGTAGCTCCTAGCAAGCTAATCAGCGAACTTGCATGCGAGCATGATAAAAAGCATCGAATTATAGCAAATAATTATTTGGAAATGCCAGATCATGATGGTGTTTACGCTCTTGGTGACTGCGCTTCTGTCACTGATCCAAACACTGGAAAACCGTATCCTCCTACAGCCCAACATGCGATAAGGCAAGGAAAAGTGGCTGCAAAAAATATAGTATCTGCTATTAAAGGAAAAACAAAGAAGACGAAATTTGATTATAAAACTAAAGGTATGATGGCAGAATTAGGAAAAAGGACTGGTGTAGCAACGATATTTGGAATCAAATCACATGGATTTATCTCCTGGTGGCTTTGGCGCACATACTATTTAGGTAGCCTACCGACACTAAAGAAAAAATTAAAGGTAATGGGAGATTGGACTTTAGATTTGATATTCAAGCCCGGTGTGGCAATGATAAAACGATCAGAATCAGAAAATAATCATGAGGCTGTTCAAGAGCGGCAGACTGGCAATCCTCCTAAGAAGCAGGAGGCTAAATAAGATGATGACTAAATTCTTGATAAATAGAGTTTGTGCCACATAACAGGAATTTTGGTCGGTCTAAAATCCTCAACACTTGTGCAATTGATTTTGGTATCTTAATTAGGAAATGAAGCCCCATGTAGTATACCTAACTAATAACCCTGACCACTATGGGTAAGAAATCAAATGCTTGTCAAGTTTACTACAACAACTCAAATAATTGACTGGTCTACTATTGTAACTTCCGTTTGTAGATAGATAAACCAGATCAGAATTCAACCTTATCAAAATGCAGTAAGAAAGATAATTATTCTAACTGTGTGATATTAGCTAATACCATTGGTAGCAATAAAAAACTCCAAAGATCATCTGTCCATATGAGCATGACTTTATACTTGTAAGAACCGATAATTCAACATTAAACAAAGTTTAACATGTGATATCAATTACTGTAAAGGATGGGGGGGAAAGTATTATGTTCGAAATCCGATATAGCCTTGCATCAAAAAATCTAATTAAAATAACATATTCATTATATTCTCTCTGTTTACACCAGTCTAGGGAATTGGTAAACTTTTGCGGACTCATCCCCTACAATTGAATATAATCTTCAACCGAGATAAGAAAAAAGTTTGAAACTGCTTCCTAAGATGTTAGGAAAGTAAATCAAATATTAGTTAGCCAGTCGTTGGCAAGCTAAAACCGAAGGTAGCTCCTTTCCCATCAATATTATTTTCTCCCCATACTTTGCCTCCATGGGACTCGATAAGGTTTTTTGATATATACAATCCCAAACCTAAACCTGATTCGGACTTGGATACAAATTTAGTAAATAGTCTGGGCAGTATTTCAGGATCTATACCTGTGCCTTCATCCTTTATGCTAACAATAACATACATTTTTTTATTTTCACTGTAACCAGGTGAGTTATTAGTGTCATTCTTTGAATTTGTGCTAATATGAAGAGAAACTGCAATCCTACCATGGCTACTGCTGATTCTGTTTGCATTAATCGCATTAGTTATTAAATTTGACAAAACTTCGGTGATCCTTATCTTATCAGCATTTATGAATAAGGCTGAGTCTGGTTTGTTAAATGCAATTTCTATATTATTCTTTGTATTTATATTTGTATTCGTATTTACAGCCTGTGAGTATTTTATATCAGTTATGACGTCACCAATTTTTTCTACTAAATCAAACCATTCTTTAGTCAGCTTAAGTGTATTGCTTTCAATCTTTGCTACGTCCAGAATTTTCCTTGTCAATTCCTGAAGTCTTACCGTATTCTTATATGCTGCTGCAATGTATTCGGCTATTCCACTGTCAATTGTAGCTTTATTATCATCTATTGCCATCATTGCTAATTCAGTATAACCTAAAATAGACTGTGCTGGAGTCCTTAGTTCATGAGCTGCGATATGGATAAATTCTCTTTGCATTTTATCGTTACTAATTAGCTGTTCATTTAGTAGACGTTCATTCCAAAGTAGATCAAATATTGATTTATACGAATCTACTGTTATCTTTCTGGTAGAATAAATAGCAAAAGCAATAGCATCAGTAAAGTCATTATCTGC
>DATBGR010000084.1:0-10240 GCA_036557905.1 Nitrososphaeraceae archaeon
CAGACTTAAATGTGATGGCTACAACTTCTTTATTTTAGTTGGATATGCTATATTTTTTCAGAGTATGATTATGTGATCATTTATGATGAGACTTCAGAGATTCCTATTGAATGTAATAAACGATTCTTATTACTTGCAGAGCATATACTATTGTAGTAATAAAAGAAAACATAAAATTCTTGTCATATCTACATCCTACCTCAATCTTGAATTAAACAAATTGGCTTTGTTACTATCAGCAGAGCTCGTTTTGACTAATGTCCAAAAACCCGATTAATATCGAGCTACATAATCTGTAGGTAGGGACACAAACTCATTAGCTACTACTAATCCTATGAAATCGCCTAAGGTCTTTTTCACCTGTAATTATGCTATTCCGAGTGATTAATACTCACGCAATTTGTAGAGCCAATTCATTCTTACATCGATGTAGAACTTGGTCATGTTCATTTTACTAGGTCGTATTCGTTTTCTAACACTAGTTTTAACTCCTCAGTCTGTTCAGAGTCGAACTCTAGTCTCTACCCTAATATATCGTGTAGAGCCTTCTGTCACGATCTGCATTGACTGGGAGACTACTCATTATTTTTCCTCCTCTTCTGCTGTTTTCTTAGTATTATCAGTGCTTTCTTTAATTGTCTGCATTTGTCTTCAATACAGCAGGGATTTGGCTATAGCTAGAGGAAGTTTTGCGTTTTCTATGTCTCTCTGCCTATCTTTCGTATATTCTAGTTTTTTTGCAGATATTCACTATTGGACTTCTTAACTGCTAATCCTGATTCAGTTTAGACAGAGCTTGCTAATTTGGTACTCGATATATTTCATTATACTTGCTGAAGGTCGACACCTTTGATGACATCCTTCAGACGTGTATTCAGACATACAAAAAACTGAATAAGGATTGTGAAAGGACCTTTTTGCTGTCGAACTGGATTCCGCAGGTTCTCACCCCGGTTATGATTACTGCGGCAACACAACAGATGCGTTTTTGAAATACTCTTACTGGGGCAAGATGCTATGTCCCCCTAGCACTAATTTTCTTGATAAGCATGTGAACGAGCATTGTAATAAAATGGGGGGTCTATGATATAGTCAGGATGGTACGTTTAAACGATCTTATTTATAATGCAGTTCAAAGATTTAAACGCAATAGTATAGGCAGTTTACAGTTATATACATTAAATGGTGAAAAATTACCAGAAACAATATGGGTAGTACACATGTTGAACCCCACATCAAAGAAAGTAGCTATATCAGAGATCTAGTTTTTGGTTTTGGTGACGGTGTTAATACATCATTGGGTATCGTAGCTGGAGTTGGTGGCGCTGCAATATCTGCAGATGTTGTAATATTGGCTGCTCTTGTCGGAATGTTCACTGGCGCGAAGGCTATGGCAGTTCAAAACTACCTTGCAGTGAAATCCCAACGAGAAATATTAGAATCCGAGATTAAAAGGGAGGAGTTTGAAATTGAGTCAGTTCCTGAAAAAGAGAAGGACGAGATAGAAGAGATTTACAGAGCAAAGGGATTGCAAGGAGAGGTACTTGATAAAGTAGTAACCACAATAACTTCAAATAAGAAAGTTTGGCTAAAGACCATGCTAACCGAGGAACTCGGTGTCAATTTAGAGATCGTAGGTAACCCTTTAAGAGGGGCACTAGTTATGTTTGGGTCATTTTTGATAGGTGGAATACTACCTATCTTGCCATATTTCGTTGTCAAGGCAGGGCTAATATCATCGAGTTATGCGATCGCATCTGCTATTGGGATCAGCATTATATCCTCATTTACTGTTGGAGCAATAAAAGCCAGAATAGCGAAAAAGAATTGGATTAAGGGGGGCCTTGAAATGGCTGGATTGGGAACTGGTATTGCCTTAATTGGGTATGGAATAGGTTCAGAACTCATCAAGCAAGGAATAGTGAATTCAAGGAGCTAAAATTTTACAAAATAGTCTCATCATATGATCATATTTTCAGTATTGGAAAAGAATAGTGCCGCTGTTTTAAGCCGCATGAATTTGTTACCATCCAATATAACTACCATGTAAATTTGTAACCATGCGTAAAGAATGGTAAACCTGAATATAATATTTGTATATCTTGCCCCACAATCGCACAGCCCAGATCATGTATAACCTTTGGTATTATCGAATTGATTAATTGAATGCGGTTTCATTGAGTTCTATTTTTACGGAAATCTAAGACTTAACATTCCCATTCAGTTTGTATTGACAGGCATCTTTTTTTATCCGAGCCCCAATCAATGCTCTCTCCATTAGAATTCGTAGAAACGAATGTTTGGCATCTCTATCAAGAAATTGATTAATGTAATATTTTATGTCTCTTTCTATAAAAAGACCTGTTATAGATTTCTGACAATTGTCTAATTCGCCTTAGTTTTTATGCAACAAATTGCCTCTGAACCTTCCTATTAAGACCCAATCCATGTCGGCGTAACTATATCTAGTTGCTGGTAAATATTCAAATTTGAATGTACGGTCGTAAGATAAAAGTGTCGGCATTTTAAAGTAGTATATTGAAAATGCATTAAGCACTTACAATAGAACA
This sequence comes from Nitrososphaeraceae archaeon, assembly GCA_036557905.1. Taxonomy (GTDB): domain Archaea; phylum Thermoproteota; class Nitrososphaeria; order Nitrososphaerales; family Nitrososphaeraceae; genus JARBAU01. The sequence goes on from DATBGR010000084.1 coordinate 2,571, forward strand.
TGTTTCGTGAGTTAAAGTTCCTTCTATCGGCCGGTTTTCACATTTCAAGAGGAACACGTCCCACAACCTTACTCATCCTGTTTTTATCCCTGCTTTCACTTTATAGATATGTTATTTAGGATTATACTGCTAAATATATCGTAGACTGAGAACGTTACAATATGACATAATGAATAAGTTTAAGTAAAAAGGTTCTCACTTTTGGAATGTATTGTTTTCAAATATACGTAAATGGCTCCTTTTTCATCGTTCTTCCACTAAGAGAAATGATTCTGCATTGAATTATGTCAAGGTTTATTCTTTATTTCCGATTATTACGATGGTTTTTGTGGCTGGTACCGTTACCATGGCACTCGAATTCGCAGCAAGCAGGCTAATAGTACCAGTTTTTGGTAGTTCAATATATACATGGGGTAGTTTGATTGGTGTGATATTATCTGGGTTGAGTTTAGGATATTTTGCTGGAGGAAGACTAGCTGACAGAAAAGATGCAGGATTTATTAAATTTTGCTCAATAATTTTTTCTGCAGGACTCTATATCATATTTATTCCGTCTTTAATTGCTCCAACAGCCATTGGAATTTCTACTCATATTGCTTCATCTATTACATTACCAACTATATCCGATAATAGCATTAATCATAACGATTATGGGCGTTATGCTTGCTTACTTGCCACTTTTCTGCTACTACTTACGCCAACATTTCTACTTGGGATGGTATCACCTTATGCAGTAAAACTAACAACAAAATCACTCAGCCGGCTAGGAAATATGGCAGGGAATCTTTATTCTTTATCCACTATTGGAAGCATAGTCGGTACCTTTTTAACTGTGTTCGTCCTGGTGCCGATTTATGAGCTAAAATACATTATTTATGGACTTGGATTATCACTGATAATTTCTTCATCTTTTTCATACATTTCTACTAAGGATATAGGAATAACAACATCACTTATTCCTAAAGTGCTTGCAGCTTGTATCATAGCACTCGTACTTCTCTCAAACACTTTTTTGAGATCAAATTCGGTTCCATTCTATACTGGTACGTTAGTATATCAAAAAGAAACACCATACGTTCATTTAGAGGTAGTTGATACTCTGGACAACCGTGAAAGACAGTTACTACTAGATGGCGGATTACATAGTACGTTGAATAAAACGAAACCTGACGCACTTACAGATTATACATCATTCTTTCCTACCGGACTACTGTTTAATGCAAATACTAAAAATGTGCTATTTGCTGGAGGGGGAGGATTTATCGGACCAAAAGCCTTTCTAAGTGCATTTCCCAAGATGAATATAAATGTGGTAGAACTAGATCCGGCTGTTATCGATGCTGCAAAGAGCTATTTCAATATCAACATATACGATAACAACCCAAGGTTAAAAATCTACAATTATGATGCAAGAGATTTTCTTTCAAAAACTCATGATGAATATGACATCATATTTTTGGACGCTTTTTCGAAGAACAATGTCCCTTTTCATCTGATGACTTTAGAATATTACGAGCTTTTATACAAGAAATTGGGATCAAATGGTGTCATAGTATCAAATCAAATAGGTTCTCTTGAAGGAGGACCTACCTCCGAACTTTATAGAGCAGTATACAAAACTATAGGACAGGTCTTCCCACACGTTTACGTCTTTCCCACTATACCTGATGAACCTAAGACAGTTCAAAATATTATACTGGTGGCAACTAAATCTGACCTACTACGTACTAAAGAAGATATAATAATTACGGAGCAACGCTATCAAAGCCAAATCAACAACATACCAAATGATGCTAAGGGAATTGAGTATGCAGATTATATGTACGATACAACACAAACAAAAACGGAGGATGTTCCATTACTCAGCGATCAGTTAGCGCCTGTTGAGAAACTACTCGATCCTATCACTAATTCGGCATATTATGTTGGAAAGCAAATTCCAACTAATCAAAAAGTGGACCCATATTCAACTCAAGGTGTTCTTATCACATATGGCTTGCCATTGATATTCTTCGTAATATGGATTTTATATATGCAAAATATTTGGAAGTTAAGAGATTATAAAAAACCGGTTCTTAAAGATAATTAACACATAAAGCACAGAAGTGATTATGAAGAATGCAAAATAACATGCATTATAGGACCATCATTATAAAGCCGAGGATATAGATAGTCCAGAACCGGGGCAGAAAATAATGTCACATATCAAAGGTCTTAGAACCCATAAAGGAAACCACAACCAATCTGGAAAAATGGCGGATTCTGGACTGGAAAAGCAGGTCCATATACCCACATGTTGATATTTAGAATACTATCCCAATATGCATAAACACAACCTTCACGAAGAAAATATTGTGTAAGCTAATCTTGGTAACGACATAAATTCAAGATTGAAGTAAACACAGAAGAGCTACAACTTTATTAGCGAAATCGATGAATGAAACTGAAATTGGACATGAATTAAAGGTAAATGAGTCCATCACAAGCTCAACATCTGGTTACGGCTAAGTAATGCGCTCACCCGACGACTATATTAGACAATGGGGGTTAACGAGTGAATCTGTATTACATCGCGGACATATTCTTGGGAGAAATCCGACCCGCTCGTAATATGGATTGACTACACTTTTTCTATATTTGCGCAAATCTGCTCCGACATATATACGCCTGTCGCATCTGCTACAGAAGCATTCAAGGACAACCTTCTTGATATTAGCATCTGATTGGCGTATCTGAGCCTCCATATCTCCATGACCTATGATATCGATTCTAATGGAACAGATCTTATTAGTAAATATTTCACATCATGTCTCGCCGCCGCGTTCTGGAATCACTTTAGCAATTTCGTTCTATCTTGCCCGATCTAAATAGAGTCTGCTTCAATTAGTTTGCGTTTTAGTAATATGAGGTACAATTCTATATATGGAACCTTGACTTTTGTGAAATGTAAGTATGTAGAGATATCCGTCATACGGGCTAACTTCAAGATCTGATATGCCAGCAAATCCCTTGGCAAATACTACTTTATTGCGTTCCTCTTCTGTGTTTGCAATTCTATCAGTGAGTGAACCATTTAGAAGTAACGATGTCCTATTTTTGTTCAGATCAAAATGATAAATATTACCGATGTTAATATCACTTACAAATATTGTATTTTGATATTGCTTTCCCAATTTATCAGAATTTAAGAATTTTATAGCTGTGACTCCCACTGTCTGATTCCAAATAAATTCAGGAGAGCTATATTTCCCTTTTCCTCCAAAATCTACCGAGCCAGCGGGAGGTGCTGTAGCAACAGGTCCACGAAAATATGTTTGTGGGATCCAGATTCCTTGAACCTTGACCCAGCCACTATTAAATCCTGGCTCAACTAAGTTTATCTCATCACCGAAACCAGGTCCGTTTTCAGTATCCCATAATTTTTTGGTCACAGGATCAAAATCCATGCCAAAACTATTGCGAATGCCATAGGCATAAAACCTATTTACTGGACTACTTATACCAAGTATTCCATTGTCTAAGGGTTTCCCGTCTTGTGTAATTCGATATATTACACTAGTACCATCAGATGGATGACCACTACCTACATTTTGTGTGTATGTCCTACTGCCATCCACATCCCCAATAACAACATATAGGTTATTATCTGGACCGATCAAGACCTTTCCACCGTTATGATGAGGTCCTGGAACTGCAGGTAAACTAAGAAGTAATTTTCCATTAACTAGCTTATTATTCACCAGATCGTATCTATATAGAAAATTACCTACAGGTTTCTTACCATGTAAATCGTCCCCATCCTTTGTCTGTGACCCAGTAAAATATATGAATACATTTGAAGGAAGTTTGCCTCCTTTAGAAACAGCAATTCCTAACATGCCCCTTTCGTCACTTACTGCAACATTAACATCAAGCAGGGGCTCCTTGAGCATTGTTCCGTTTACTATTCTCATAACGGTACCGTTAGTTTTTTCAGTAACTAAAATGTCATCAGGCCCTAAGAACGCCATATTAGAAGGATAAGCAAGACCCCTAAAAACGCGCTGTATAGATAAGTTTTGACTGTCCTGTTTATTCACTATAGTCGGTACCTTACCCTTTGGTGATGCTGGAGGAGGAGAGGCTTTTGACAGAGCAGCCGTGTTGGCAGGTAGTAATGATTTCTGAGACGACGACGATTTCGTGGCCTTCTGGCCATGTATATCACTAAAATAGATGTTACAGCTGCTTAAGAAAACCAACGTTACTAAAATTAAGCCTATTACGAGGTTTAGAGTCAATCTTCCACGATACATGATGAGAAATATATTATAGGCTTTTCGTTTTTTGCATAATGTCAGCTCTTTATCCCGTCCATAATTAGCATCCTATAGTAATGTCTCAGGTAACCATGGACGGCAGTGTTAGTGCCGCAGTTCCGAGTACAAAGACAGCCTTAGTGATCTGTTCGTTTAAAATAATACGTTTAGATTTTCGTCTAGATGTGTGCCCACCCATAAGGAATAACTGATTGGAAGTTACTTTATGTTTTATAGATCTAGCCGGTACACCAGCGACGATATCCTCATCTTCTATGTTGCCTATAACTGATGCCCCTGAACCCACGATTACTTTGTTTCCTATCTTTATTTTATGCTTTATAGTTGAATTTAGGCCAAGCCAACAGGTATCGCCTATAACTGTGCTACCTCCAATAATGACACCAGCAGTTAAGGCACAGTTTTCTCCTATCTCCACGTTATGAGCGACATGGACTAGGGCATCTAATTTTGTGCCTTTACCTATAACAGTATCTGAGATAGACCCACATGCAATAGAGCAATTAGAACATAATTCAACGTCATCTCCTATTTCAACTCCACCAATGTGTGGAAATCTTTCAAGTTCCATTGTTTCATGATGTCTCTCATAAGAGAAGCCATCGGCACCAATCACTACTCCAGGCTGAATAATACAATTCCTACCAATCCTGGTATTTGGTAAAATACTAACCCTATCATATATTGTTGTGTTGTCACCGACTTCGCAGTTATCGCCAATGACACAAGATTCACCTATAGAACAGTTTTTACCTATTATCGCTGTCTTGGATACTGTCGCCTTAGGGGAAACTCCTTGTGTTTCATTTCTTTTCTCTTTGTACATCAACTTAATTATATGCATTAGAATCAATCTCGGATTTTCCAAAAAGACAAGACATTGCTGCTGTTTTTGTTCCTGCACACCACCGAACTCTAGCCTCATACTTTTGTTGCAAAGGATGACACCTGCTCTAGAGCTAGCAATAGACTTGATTGCTTTCTCTCCCTCATATGAACAAAAGGAAAGGTCGTGTATGGACGCCTTATTAATCGGAGCTACACCACTTAAAGTGATAGGTATACCCTCAATTCCCAGCTTCTCATATGAATCTATACCTAGCTCTTTTAGCAAAGTCTCAATGTTCCACATCAATTAACATTGTTACAGCATATTTATATATAAGTATTAAGGACGTTAAATCTTTATTGGCCGGCGTATCATTTCATTAATTTTCGTAGCTTTTTTGCTATATCGATCAATAAAATGACTATGCTGTTATTTTGTCTTCTCTCGATTTCCTGTAAATTTACCTGAGAAAGACACAGGCTGATCTAAAAGTTGAGCTTTGGTATCATCTTTTGCTATGTCGCGCTGTCTTAATGACTGATTTAGTTTCTTCAGTTCCGCTACCAGGTTTGTATGCCGGCGCCGTGTCTTTCTAGCCGATTATTATTTAAGAATGTTAAATATGGTTCGATTTCACAGAATAATTCGGCCTTTTCAGATTTTTTTACCAGAATAAGTAGAGCCAGAATGTCCTATGAATTATTCTGACTAATAAGTATAACCTAGATGAGATATGGTAGTCTTTTACGAGACGCCTAAAAGAATGCAAGGTCATCTGCCTTTGCCGTTCGTTACCATCATCTCTTGCACTATTACCGATACGCTGCAATTTTACTTTTAGATTATATCTACGTGGACTAACATCTATTTCGTGATACTCCAGAAAGATTTTTTTTATCGTTACAATTCGCTGCTTCAATGTAATCTTCGAAATCTTGCTTTGACTCAAATATCTAGCATACGCATTCAGAAGAAAATAAACGTCCTCTTTATTCTTCTTGATCTTAGAAATCAAATCCGCTAACCCCAATGGGTAATTAGCCTCAATAAATTTTTTGAAAGTTTTAAGCCTTTCATGATATTCCTTTGCAGCTAACTTTTTCATCATGCTTGCACTGATGATGTATTCAGAGATTAGACGATCTGAATTCACATTATATCTTTTTAACGCTTCAAACCATATGTATTTTGTATTTACAGTATTGTATCCGCTGGCAATTAGTATATTTTCAATTCCGATGATCTCATTATTCTTTCAAGTTTCTATAAATGTTACCGGTTTCTCGAGCTACTTCTTTTACGTTATGTATTATACCAGTTTGTTTTGATGAAAGTAACACTAGTTTTAATTCATCAACGAGATCCTTTATGGAATTAATAAGGTCCTTTACTATTGTGGTCATTTCTCCTACGCCATTTTGATCACCCATAGAATCTATAGCATTTTTTGCAGATTTGATCGCCGATGAAGCCTGATCAATTACTCCTGTTGCTTTCATTTCAATTACCATTTTCTCAATTCTTGCTGACGTTCCCTCTATAGATTCTGCCATTAGCCTAATATTTTCGATATTCTTTACCATTTCTGGCTCTCGCAGATTGGCCAATATATTCTGTGCAGTCACGGCGGTCTCCTTTATTTTATCAAGTGACTTATGAAGTTCAGGACTCCCAAGCTCTTTAATGATTCCTGCGGCATCTGATGTAGTTTCCTTGATGTCTCGTAGTTTGTCAGCCACTATCGATAGTAGGACAGACTTGAATAATTGCACTCAGTACTATTTGTACGTAGAAATCTTATAGAAGATTCGCATATACTTTTGAATTATACTTTACGACTTAAGTAGTAGCGACTTGCCATGGACATGGAATAAATCTGCAAATTAACATTCTTGAATCCTTCAATCGCATATATTAGAAAATCAAATACGTCCTATTAATAGAATTAATGTACATCCATGATCTGGACACAAAGGCCAACGATGAAAGACTAGTTCATTCCTGAGTATCCTAACTGCATTTCAATCTCGCCGATATATCTTAACATGAGGAACTTGTGTAAGGAGCCTACCTCCAAATCGATAGCGTCAGCATTAAATACTCTATTGACGGTATGTGTGAGGATACGGAAGTAGTACGAAATGAATCGCGTTACTATCGTGGTGCTCCAAACATTGATTAAATTAATTTGAAATAAAATGATCAACAAAAAGAGTCAACGATCGTCAGCAGATGATTTAGTATGCAAACACTTTAATTTCTTTGACTTCAAGCGCTCGCTTTGTCTATAATACTAAACCATTATTGTGCTAAAAGTTGATTTAACAGAGACAGATGAGGATTGTCATGATAGACATTATTCTCCATGAAGAGAATCAAAAATAGGATTAAATATTAGGCTTACCTAATTAGGTCAGTCTAATATCTTCCAATCGGAGCTACACTGGAGTGCAACCGGAAATATTGGCATTGGCATCTGGAATCTTAGGCGCTCACAAAATGGATATCTGTATGCTAAGAAC
>DATBGR010000085.1:0-6051 GCA_036557905.1 Nitrososphaeraceae archaeon
CTATATCTATTTCAATTCGTTCCTGGTCTTCAAACATGTTTGATCATATGCACATCTACTAGAATAACCTTTGGTTATTTCTTCATAGGTGAGCTGCTCACTTATCAGCTTGGTAGATTTGCTACTTCTACCGACGAAGAACGCAAAAGGCGAAAATAAACGTCCTCGCATTATGATGGTAATTTTTACTTTGGTAAACTGTCGCAGCTGAAACTGTTTAGTCGGACAAGGTGAGTGTGGATATCTCAATTAGCAATCTTTGGGCAGCATTAACTAACTACCAACCACTCTCTGTTAGTAGCTCCAGGTCGGAGCTAACAAACAGGTTAGGGGTTGTGATTGCTTCTCTAACCTTCAATATCGAGAATAAAATTCCGACCACCTCGGAACACGCAATCTGAAAATGGTCAGAGCCGACAGATCGACTCTTGTTGACCATGCTACTTTACCTTTAGTTTTGGTTGCTCGGGTGTTTCCTTTAGCTTATGCAAAGCAACTTCTGCTCCCTTTTTGCCAGACAAAAGCATAGATCCAAATGTCGGACCCATACGTGGTAGACCGTTTGTTTCTGTGACCGACATTCCTACAGCGATTAAGCCTGGAAAAACTTCGTCAGTGTAATTGACCACCGAATCCTCGCCTCCTTCGACCCACATCGGATCCATTCCCTTCCACTTTACATAACCACGGTCCATCATACGCTTAACGGCCACCGAGTCATGACCCGATGCATCTATTACAATCTTGCATTCTAGCGCAATAGGATCTACACATGTAATATTCCTTGGTAGAGCAGAAACAGGCATCCAATTAACCACAACGCCGCAAACTCTATCGTTTTTCAGGACAAGGTCGTCAAACTTTGTCAGCTGAAGAAATCGTACCCCAGCATCACACGCCGCTGCAACAAGTTTTGAACATGCATGTGGTCCCCAAGTAGCGTATAGTCCATCACTAATTCTGCGATAAGGAACCTCTAGTTCATCCCATATCTTCTGTGCTGGCGCCCTAACTGTTACGGGGTTCATCATGTAGCCTCCTACCCAGTATCCGCCGCCCAAGTAGTTATTTTGCTCTACGACAAGCGTTCTAGCACCCATCCTTGCGAGGTCTCTACTCGCCATCAAACCTGCCGGTCCAGCACCGATGATTATTACATCACAATTTGCATATTCATCGATCGTTTCATTAAACATCATTGATATCGTCCTAGTTATTTCCTTCTCACTCACATCTGCAAAAATCTTTGCCATGTACTAATGTTTTTTGAAAGGTAATTAATACATTTTCGAATTATTTTGAATCTTAAGAATAATAGTTTATTTCATCAGTCTCGCTTTTAAAGGCGATATTTCATTTTATCTCAGTCTGTATCATTTAAATACAGTATCAACGAAGGTGGTTTAACCACGATGGTTACTGTAGATCAAGTACTGTCTTCATTGAAGAAAGTTGTAGATCCAGAATTGCACAAAGATATAGTATCGATGGGAATGGTTAAAGATCTTGTAATTAATAGTGGAAAGGTGGCTTTCACACTTCAACTGACGACTCCAGCTTGTCCGTTTAATAGCGAAATTGAGCAGGATGTTAGAAATACAATAGCGAATTTAGGCGTTAATGATCTTGATCTGAAGGTTACGGCACGAGTTATGGAAGGCCGCGCCATATCTTTGGATGAATTATTGCCTGGTGTTAAAAATATTATAGCGGTTGCGAGCGGTAAAGGAGGTGTTGGAAAGACTACTGTCGCAGTAAACTTGGCACTGACTCTGGCAAGTACTGGTGCAAAAGTGGGGTTACTTGATGCAGATATTTACGGTCCTAGCGTTCCGCTGATGCTAGGTCTGAAGCAAACTCCTGCAATTAATAATAACAAGATTGAGCCGGCTGTTGCAAGTGGCGTCAAGGTAATATCAATGGGCTTTTTCTATGAACAATCTCAACAGGCTGGGATATACAGGGGCCCTATAGTCTCTGGGATTGTTAAGCAGTTCTTGACTGATGTTAACTGGGGAGAACTCGACTATTTAATAATAGACCTGCCACCAGGCACTGGTGACGCACCTCTAACACTGGCACAGACAATACCCATAACTGGGATCCTAATTGTGACTACTCCCCAGGAAGTCGCTATGAACGTTGCCGTAAAGGCAATCGGCATGTTTCACAAACTAAATGTTCCTATCGTAGGAGTGATTGAGAATATGAGCTACCTCAGATGCCCCCACTGCGGGGAACGTACTCATATATTTGGCAAAGGAGGAGGTCAAAGAGTTAGCGAGAAATTTAACGTTCCTTTTATTGGCGAAATTCCTCTTGATCTCCATATTATGACAGGAAGCGATACGGGCGAACCGGTAACTCTTTCAGAACCTGGTTCGGTGCAGGCTAATGCATTTAATAGTGTAGCCAAAACGGTGGCTGGGAGAATCAGTGTTATTGCTGCAGAGATGAAGGCTACAGAAGATGCAGAGGCATCTGGACAGCCTCGAAACGAAAGCGGTCAAACCCAACATCAGAATGTTCCTCAGTCCTGAAAATCTTCGTGCACTCAAAGAACCATTAGGCTTACTTCTCGAAGACAAGGATGTGACTAGGCAAAAGCTAGATAGTTTCTTAAAAAATGCGAAATTAATTGTTTCGGTTGGCGATGCCACAACGGATCGTTTGAATCGTTATGGTATTGTTCCTCGTGTGTGTGTTGTCGATGGTCTAGAAAGACGAGAACAACGCAAGTCAATTGGTGGTGATTCTGCTCTGCAAAATCAGCAGGTATTAGAACTCAAATGTTCGAATCCTGCTGGAACTATTTCGAGAAGAGCTGTTGAGGTTCTAGTTGACGCAGTCAGGTACAGTAATATTAATCCGGTGCGAGTTATCGTCCATGGTGAAGAGGATTTGTTAGCTTTGCCAATACTTTTACTTGTACCAGCTGGGTCTGTAGTTCTGTACGGGCAGCCGTTGAAAGGGATTGTCATAGTTGAAGTGGACTCGACCACTCGTAGGACTGCCAAAGATTTAATGGACAGTTTAGGTATTAAGTGGATGCAGGGATATGATGATGCGGTGGCTGTATGATTTTGAGTTAAGAAATGTGATTATGATATACCACTTACTGACCCCTGAAATACCGTGGTGATTATGTGGCCTGGCTTTTGATTCAAATTATGTAGGCTACTCTACGTTAAATGAAGTGTAATTACATTTCTTGATTAGTATTATGACAATTGCAGATACATTTTGTAATTTTGATATCAAAAGAACAATCATGATCGTAGCGACCTCTGTCATCCATCGGCCACTCTCCGGGACAATCGCCGTGTTTGCCACGTTTGCAAAAGAACGTTAGTAGCATATCCCCTCATATATTAGCATTTTTCAGAATTTTAACGTTCCTTGTCTATGTCTATGGGGGCATTATCCCTAACATATAAAATTAAAGGTCAACATTAAAAAGCTGAGGCGCGTAGATGGAACCTTCCTTAACCCGTTTTACCCTTGCAACAGAAAGATAATGTGGCCATATTGTCACCATGATAGAACCCTCGGGAACGCCTTCAGGTAACCCGATGATGACGATATCCTTTTCATTAACGCCGAGATGCTGCAATTTTTGCTTGCTGGCTTTGACAATATCTTCAGACATTCCGCTACTATAAACGTAAACCTTGCCGGTATAATCGATTCTGTCGATCATCCCTGAATATGAATAGTGTGCTATAAAAAAATGTGATCATAGCTGCTAGATCTAAATGACCTATTAACATTGCATACTTGTTTATCTTGCCAGTCTGGTGGTGGCTGGCATGTCAAACCTTTGTTTTTAACAATGACCTCCCCACACCCGTCAGGACGTTTCACGGCAAATACCAAATCGCTTAATCAAAATCAATTAAAATAGCGCAAATTACAAATCATCGACGTGATACTTTGACATGCAGCCTGTACACTCATAGACTTCATCTCCGACGGGACCTGAGACGTTAAATTTAACAATCGTAGTACATTTAGGACAACGTCCATCAACCGTGTTTCGTGTTCGTTGAGGTTTAATCCTGGTCCTTTTTCTGCTTCCCATATTAAAGATTAAGTTCAGTGTTCTGTTTTATAAACTTCCATAACGTCTTACTAGTCTAGTCTATGACCATAGACAAATATTATACGGCTGGTTTTTAAACGGCCGCATTACAGCCTAAGTGTTAGCGATACCAGATTGTATGGTGATCAAACCATTTACAATTGAGATAAGGTGAACGATGCGTGCTGTGTTTGGTGGCAAAGACTAGCCTCGGATCAAGCATAGGAATATGATGGCAACCTTACAACAGGCTTATCGCTTTGACATCACACAAAGATTACAGCCATGGTTTAAAGTTAATATGAATGCATCATAAACCGTATTTGAGTTGAAGGACTACGATCACATAATAGTCTGGCTGGATTATTTCAACAAGACTCTAACTAGGAGTAAGGGGCGCAGGATAAGAAGTGACAAGGCAGTCTTTGATCCGACGACTGCGGAATTGACTGATGCGGCTATAGAAGCAGGTTTTGCTCCTTTGCCAGAAGAATCTTCCGAACAAGTAAGGTACCCGAGAAGATCGTTTGTGAAATCAGGTTACATAGTTCTGCCAAAATCGGAAGAACAAAAAAAATCGAGAGTTCTTATTCGTATAGCAGAGAAAATGCAACAACAAAAGAATAAACAGAAGATCAGGGAGAAATAGACAACATCATGATACTCACCGTAACGTCATTATTAGGGAGAACATAATTATGACTGCATAGAGCTAGACAATAGTCAAAATTATGTATAAAGATCAGGAAGTCGGGGAAGTTATGCATTTAGCAAAAAGCAGTAGGCTTATTGTGCGATTGTTAGGCTCTTCAAGCAGGGAAATTCACCCTGGAGAGGTATTGATAGACCAAAACGGAAGAAGTGTTGGCAAGGTTAATGAGATAATAGGGCCTGTAACCTCGCCATATGCGTCAATTATACCTCTAATAGGCAGGCCGAATAAGGTTTTAGGGTTAAAGGTATTCCGTGGAAAACCCCGTACTAAACACAAAAAATGAATTCACTTTCGTCATATTATTTAATTCTGTAGAATTACACTTCGAAACTTATAATACTAGTTTTTATATACTAGTTTTTATAACACTTCTTGCAAGTATTGGTTATGCTCTGGGAGATAAATAGTGAAATTATAGTAGGAATAGCCTTAATTCTCCTTGGAATCCTGTTCATTTATGCTGCATCTACTGGAGGACAGATAGGAATGTATTGGAAGGCATTAATAAGCTATGGAATAAATTATGCATTGTTTGCTTTAGGTGCAGGCTTTATTGCGCATGGAATGTGGACACGTACGAATGAAAAAAAAGTGCCACACCCCACATCTCATCACTGATCACTATCCAAATTAAGAAATCGTGAATACTAAAAGGATAAATACACTATTAGAAGAGGGCGCAGTCAAATTTCACGTATTCCAACCAAGCGGGAGAGATATTTGGACTGTTGTTGGCAGAGACGATGAACATTGGGGAGATATCAAACTCGGCTTTTGTTCTTGCAAAAATTATTATTACAAGACGCTTTCAAATGGGAAGCCATGTTACCATTTGCTATGTATTGAACTAGCAAAAAAGCATAATAAGTTTGTAACTATAAGATTTCATGATACGGAATATACACAGTTTATCAAAGCATTATTATCAGATTTGTCATCTAAATCACTTTGCTGAGAGTGCACACGTTGATGCTGTTTACTTTAGCGAGGAACTTTCCTGTTCACTTCCCCTTCGACTTGCAATGTATAGCAGGTCGTTTCCTGTAGTCTCGGCTAATTTATTTATTCTAAAGACTCGATCAGTTAGTGTTTTGAATAAAAGAAACATACTGATCGTTGGCGGTGGTGGAAGGGAACATGCTCTTGGATGGAAACTATCACAAAGCAAGGGGGCAAAAAATGTGTACTATGCCCAAGGTAACGGTGGCACGTGGCCAAATATCGACATCGAAGCTGATGAATCCGAAAAGCTCAT
>DATBGR010000086.1:0-4007 GCA_036557905.1 Nitrososphaeraceae archaeon
TCTTTTCTGATTAATCTAGCCATACCAATTGTAATAGATCACTGGATTATAAACGCTAAGACTTTGAATCATTAATTGATACTTGGAAATTACAATTATTATTAATGGAATAGCTTGAATATAGATTGCTTTTTTATGATATTTTATTACTCTGTATAGTAACTTGATTGAATATATTAGATTGGTCAAGTGTATATATAGTCAAGGTACATTTTTGAGGTTCTTAACTCTGAATTCAGAAATTAGAGTGATTAGTTCTTCCTATGAGACCAAATTCTCATCATGACTATCTTTAAGTGTATAAGACATTAGTGTATAAAAACCTGAGAAGTTAGAAGTAGCAGCATTTGTTGAATAGCAATGACTTGGACTTGACTTTGAATTCATTCCTCGATGAGTGAGATAGGTACAGCTGCAAAATGAATCTGCTTGACGAATCTGATAATACTTAATTTGACCAACGTCTGTTGTAATCTACAGAGATGCGTGGTAAGTGATTTGAGTATAATTTAAATCACCTAGTTCTAGATATATGTTACATAATGTCTGAAGCGGAAAGAGAAGAAATAAAAGATGAAAATCATGCCCTGGAAGATGATGAACAGGATGAGGCGGATGAGGAGGAAGAAGATGAGGAAGAGTCTAGCAATACAGAAAGATAGCAATTAGGCATAATTCAGAAAATTTAATGCATCCTGCATTATTACCGAAAAAAATTCGCGGTCTGTGACTTGCATGGCATACGCTTGCTTTTATCGCTAGCGGAAATTAGATCTCCCTATATAAGATACCCATTGTTGAAATCACCCATTCCGTTTGCTTGTTAAGCTAAAAATGCATAGTAGGTAATTATGGGTTAGACTTGCTAAGGACATTAGGAGTACTTTCTGATCATCTACAAGATATTCGTAATGAAGCACTGAAAAGTTCGAAGATGAATTTTCTGACCAATAGATCTACACGATATTAGTATTGGTTGAGTAAGACACATATTTGTAATGATTAAATTTCACACGTGAGATCATATTGCTCAATAGGAAATATTTCATCAATTATTGGAGTAATTACTATGCTTTTAGGGACTATTTTTCTCCTTCAAAGCAAGTCCATTATTGGTCCAACATCATCATTTATGTACCGCAATCCTGATTGGACAGGAAATGGATATTTCACGATTCTAATAGGTATCATGCTCCTTGCAATAGGAATAGTGTTAAAAGTTGCTTCAAGGTAGATTGAAACGACTAAATAAACTGAAAATCAGTCTCCTGCAGAATAAATCAACATATTAATCTCTTGTTATGAAATCACATTATAAATGGCCTAAATGCGCTAGATTCAAGAACAGAACAGATGGATGCTAATCTAGATACTTGACAACAATGATGCTACCAGAAAATACTAATCCTTTGTTGCGCATTGCTTGTTCCTCGTTAAAATCCTGATATGCGCATATTAAAGTTGATAATTCTGATCTTTGATAGCATGATTTGAGGATCAATCTTACCAAGCTTTCCTGCTAATCAATTTTTATTTTTATTCTTAATTTGATCTCAATTAACAAAGTACTAATCTGCCTCTGTTTTCTCAATTTTTGACAACCAAGCAGCAGACCAACTAATTAGATTATATAATCTAATACCTTGTTACTACTCTCTCTAACTTTCTGAGAAATCAAATCACATCACGCCATAGTCTAAAGCACCTAATATGCAAGTTGCTTGCCCACTTTCAGTCATACATGAAAAAGTATACATCATTATCAACGCAATTAAATCTATAAGATATAGACTGACTAATAGACCGTGTATATTTAATCCGAAGTAATGGTGCACCTATAGTGAATGATAAACATTCTAGAAGCCTAGAACGAAGAGCCAAAGAACCGGTGTAATCAGCGATATCAACCCGACCAAGAGGAATTGAGTTATGTGTAAGTGATTTAGATGATGATATTACAATATCACTTTCACCTGATCATGTTATCATTTACTAATACTGATCTCCACTTTATGACATTTTTATCAAGAAATATGGTCTAATACGCCAATTATACTGCTCCACGAGAACCTGAGAATTTAAAATAAAATTCATGGAAATCTCAGATTAAGACAAAATCAATTTCGCAATCATAATAGGCGAAATGCTGACGTCCGCTAAACAGCTCAATGGTAAATTACCTTGGAAAGATGGGAATAGAATAATAATGATGACATCATTAGCATGTTATACTTGAAACTCAATTTGACTGTAAATTTAGGGGATGGCTATATTTCTGGATCTGCATATTTCGGACAGAAGTCATTCAAAATAAACATTCAAGAATCATTGGAAAATAAGTTGGTAATTCCGGATGACTTGCAAATAGATTCAGGCCCAGGCTATGTCCAGTTTGAGACTGAGAAAAATCAAGAAATGCAAGTGAAGTGCAAGATTCGAGACGAGCCAACCGATATGATATTGTTATATATTGACATACAAACACTAATGAAATTGACAAAAGACCTGCCAACTACTATGAGTGTAAATAATGAGTAATCACCCTCTGTTGTCAAGACTTAACGGGATTTGTGTAACCTCATCGACCTAGATCTTACCAATCATGATGACGTTTATCTATTTTTTGAATTTTCTAATCTAGCACATTATACATTTCAACCATGACTGCTATCAGACATAACGAATGCTACATGTTCATAGAGATAACAAAACGTCACAGTAAGCAAACAAATCGATTAGTCGTATGATTTGCCGGCAAGAAAATACATCTCCCAACCTAACAATCTTCTTGATGTTGATCTTATCAGCAAAATTACTTTGTAGCGGTTATAGAAAGGCTTAGTGTGTATATGATAGTACTGCACTGTATATCAGTATCCGATTTTTCTTAATATTACTGCTATGCAATCATTTTGCACTAATAATGTTGACTACAAACTCGAACAATTTTTCATTGTATATATATAGTCACATTCTAAGGACCACAATACAAAACATAAATGGATAATGATAATAAGGATGTGGAATACCGATCTTTGTTTAAGGAAACAACAACGACTCAAATTAAAAGCGACGACTGTAGCGCTCATTTTAATGATCCAGACGATTCGATCCAAGTAGATAAGTGGTCCAGTATATATGATTCGAAAGCTCTTGCAAAGACCATGGAAGGCATGTTGTGTGGAAGCGTAGTAGCAGAGTATAACGATAACATAGTACTGATAGATTTTGATGCTTCGAATCTGCAAGAATATCTAGTGCCAAAATCAATAATCGAAAGGTACGATGGCAAGTATTTCTATCTAACTATCCCTCACGATGTATTGAGATCATACGGATTTTAGTTTAATTTATTTCATATAGCACCAAGGAGATAGAAGTAATAGGCTTCGCAGCTCGAGACTGGATTATACTATATTAACGCGATAGAAATACATCAAACATATTTAGCTCTCATTTGGAACTAATCAAGTTAGCTAGCTATCTCAAGGACCGATAAATTTCTTCGCCTGACTCGAGGATTTTGTCTTTCCGGAGAATTCTTTGTAAAAGATATCGCACATTCTTGTGGTAAATTATAAAGATCATACCTAATAAAAATGGAATCAGATTGTTTCAAAGGATTTGCTTAAGACCATGATAATCTATGGAGTAGAAAGGGAAATTGAAGTATGTGATGAATGCGAGCAAAATTACCTTTTAGTAGAGCATAGGTGCGATTGCGGGAAAATATTATGCAACGCTTGTTACACTTGGCACAAAGAGAGCATTGGTGACGCATGAATTCAAGAGGTATTTAACTTCACGCGTTTTGTAAAATCTAGGTGCAATTCTCATGTCGAATTTGTCTTCTTATAAGACATTGACAAAATACTATATAATACCCTTATATGCTCTTAGTAATCTCCTAATAGTATGGAACGAACGTGCAATATCAATAAAAAATCAAAGCTAATACTACTTACTGCCTTTCTGAGTATATCGCTAATTCTGTGGAATCTGCCTGA
>DATBGR010000087.1:0-11742 GCA_036557905.1 Nitrososphaeraceae archaeon
TTATGGTCCCCAAGAACACCTTCTAGTAGTGTTTTACAGTCAGTTTTTTTGTCACCGCAAAAAGGGCCCCCGTCGATGCAATATTTAGTAACAGGCGCATCTGCCTGAACTATATTTGAAAGAGCGATTGGAACCATCGCAAAACCCAGTACCAAGGATATTGCCACAAACAAAAGTGTCGTTTTCATATTATTGTAGGATTATTAGCAGTAATACTTAAGAATTCAATATTTGACTCTGGTCTTTTAATACTGAAAAATGATATAGTAAAATAAGACACTTCATGTTTACATACTTCACCAGAAAAAATTCTCATGCCAGTCTAACGGAATAATCGGGTTTGCTCATTTTCATAATATCATTTTGATAATTTATCGTCATTATGATGCTCGATCTTTATTATAACATGGCGTATCTGCTATTTGGTCATGTCTTTGTTCGTATTTACACGTATCTCTTTGATGAAAACAAAAGTGACCATTACCCGCTTGATCATAACAAAAGTCCTCATTGGCAAATACTATGTTAAAGGATTCAACTACAACAGTCATAGACGCCATTGCAGCCAACATCAAAATCGCACTGAGCTTTCGATACATCATAAGAAAATCGCAAAAATCTAATTAAAATTTATTGGTACAAATATCTAATTCAAATTTCATAATCAATTGTTATCCTTACTTGTTTAGGACTTGTATAATTCATCATGGTAATTTTTTGGGATTATAGCCTTTCAAACTCTTTCTAGAGTGAGGAAAAATACGACTGAGATTGTGTATGGAGAATTGGTATGAAAATTTATCTCAAACTCTATTACCAACTTAGAGACTCAAACATAACCTCTAGCCGAATTGTTGACCTTCTCCGTTTTCCAAATCCATCAACTCCTGCCCATACAGTAGAGCCGGCGGTCGTTAATGGTGATCCACAATAAGTCACCTGATTTAACCTAATGCTTTGTTGGAATATTGTTTATTACTAGCCAATAGTATTATCTAACAGAAAGACTTGGATACTACTGATATTGAAAAATTTAAGAGAAGAGGCAAGAATTCTGTCAGGCTTATTGCTATCCATTTAGCAAAAAAAGGGCTAGGTGATCAACTTCTGAATATTTTGGTCAAGGTTATAGAGCCTACACTTAAGGAGGAAGGCAACATAGCGTATGTTCTTCATCGTTCAATGGATAATCCAGATGAATTAATGTTCGATGAAATTTGGGTTGATAACGAGTCGCTTGAAGCGCATCTTAAACAACCATATATTAAATCAGCAGTAGGAGAGATGACGCCTATTTTAGCCAAGCCTGTAGAATTACGGAGATTTTTGGAAATAAGAGCAAATGAGAGGTAGACTCAAAGTTAAAGATTAGATGCTTAGGAAACCCTTCATAACTCGATTGTTATCAGAATAAAGCTAAATACAAGTTAGTTGAACCCTACTATATGCAGGGACCTAATCCCCTTGGGCCCATTACGTACGCGAGCTCATATACAAGTTATGATATTAAGAAATCGTAGTTGAATTCCCATATATGGCAAGTTCAAATCTATTTGATTTCTACTATATTGAAGACTTGAATTGACGCTGCGATTGCTCTTATAACTATTGCCGAATTGAAAATTCACTTAATTGAGACACTTTAAATTAAAAGCTTACAAACATTAAAGGAATTTCTTATTCAAAAACTCAAAAAGAATTCAAGTTCATAATAGATTTTGCAGGGATTTTTGCTATAGCTAAATCTATAAATTATCTAGATTCACAAGCTTTATTCTGTCAGTCCTTGCAAAGTAACAAGCACATATTCTTTATTGTATTTTCATTATTGGCAGGGATGTTCGGAATTTTGGCAATTCCCACATTGGCCGGAATTGGCTTGCCACACAGTGCGTTTGCAACGTCTTTTGATACAAACGGAAACTATGATAAAGTAATAATCTTAAATTTCGATGACGGCAGACTGAGTCAGTATACAAACGCTAAACCAGTTCTTGACAAATATGGATTTAAGGCAACATTCTATGTGGTATGCGACTACATAGGAAAGAAACCTGGGTACATGGATTGGAATGAAATAGAAACATTGCACAGAGAGGGACATGATATAGGCTCTCATAGTATGGATCATGTGCACTTGGACAAATTGCCAAAGAAAGATATAGAATATCAGGTAGGTGAGTCAAAGATATGTCTTCAAAAGCATGGAATCAATGTTACAAGCTTTGCATATCCATTCGACGGTGGTTCAGATGATAAAACTGTCGTAGATATAGTCGCCAAGTACTATGACTTGGCCCGAAGTGGTAATGATGCGCTTACTTATCTAAGGTGTAACAGTCCTATTGTAAAACCACCTCAAACTGATTGTAGGACTTACACTGACGGTAATGATCTGACGTATGCGAATAGATACACGGTCAGAGGATGGAGCCAGGACGCAGCTCGAGCTCAGAATACGATCAGCGACAGTATGATGGTTGATAAATTCATTAGAATTGTTAATAGTCAAACAAAATACAATAATGCCGGAACGATAAAGGCAATCCCAATAATAATCTATCATCATGTGGGTGATAATAGTCGAGGCATATACAATACTGACATGAAACTATTTGAGACTCAGATGAAGTATCTACACGATAATGGTTATAGGGTACTAACGATGGCCGATCTTGGGTATGATGAACAGGGTAACTATTTATATATAAAGGGCCTCAAGTCAGAAACTGAACAGCCGGTCGAAAGGGTTACTGCCCCAGCAATAGCACCAACTACAAACGCCACAACAAATGTTACTGCCCCAACGATAACACCAGCAATAGCACCAACAGGAAATCCAATTATTGATGCCTTAAAACAATTATTTGGATTGAAATAATTAATTAGTACAGGAATCTAAATCAAATAGTAAAAGTAAAGAATTCCAATTTTAATTCCAAACTTACTAACTTATGCACATATCTATTAGTTTCCAACGAACTCGAATATATTTAGTTGCCACTGGCTTAATCGATTTGGTTTGTGATTTCAACTACTTTTTCTGGTATGATTAAAATGAATATTTCAAGCGATTCTACGTTTAACGAGAAAGTAGTTCAAATTGAATCCTTAAGTATATGGCCTGAATAGTTAAGTCTGTGTATACAATTTCATGTCGTGACGTTGGTAGAGATTGTGACTGTGTAATACAAGGTGAAACTGAAGAAGAGCTCATGAAGAATGCAGCAGAACACGCAGTAAAAGGCCACGGTTACAAGGAAGAAGATATTATGACTCCCGAGATGAAGGCGAAAATAAAATCACATATACAGAAATACTAGTGAATTTATCATGAGACTTCCCACTATGCTAATTAAGTTGTTACTATAACGGTGGATCCTTAACAAAATATGATTATTGTTATCTCGAGATAAATTTAATAATTCTCACATAACAACTTTACGGCCATAGGTTGTAACATTCATGTTTTCAAGCCTAAAATATTGAATTGTTAATTAAGAAGAAAAACCAAATTATAATCTTTTTTCTTTATATTGAATTAATAGGAAAATGATAGCTAGTATGTTAGAAAAAATGCAAAAGAACTGGCTTCATATGACGAAAACTGACTCTTATAAAACCTTATTTTCATTCTCATACTTTGAGATTTAAAGTAAGTTTATTATTACTTTGCAAAGTGCATCTTATGCCATGTATAATAAATCAATTCAAGTAATCTTAATGGGACTAGCGACAGTGTCCTTGCTCTTGGTAACGAATGGAATTGGCTCGTATGCACAAACAACCTATTCGAATCAAACGGTTAGCTCAAACACATATAGTTCAGCTGCTAACACTACCGGCATCAATGCAACATCTACACCATCCGATAATCCTGTAGTAAAAAATATTGATGAAGGGATTAAGGCAATAAAGGCTGACGATAAAACAGCAGGAAAAAAATCATTTCTCCACGCAGAATCAGCTCTTGAAGGTAAGTCTGATGCTGTGGACGCCGAGAAACACGTCGAAGCTGCAATTCAAGCCCTTAAAGAAGGTGACACTAACGCTGCAATTTCACATGCCGAACAAGCCAAGGAGAAGTTACCATAATTTTATATTTTTTGATTTTGGGGGTATCCTAAATTGGTAAATAATAAAATTATTCCATATTCACTAACTGCTATTCTTGTTTCTATAGGAATCGTGTACTGTCTTGTAGCTTCTAATGAATACCAGGGTGCTAAGGAGTCATCTTCTATGGGAATAGGTGGAGAAACTAGCGAACAACTATTTGAAACAACATTCTTTTCAGCAATTGCTCTAGTTAATTTTGGCTTGGCTGCATGGGTTTTCACATCAAAAAGAAGTGTATTACCGTATATTTGTTCTGGCGTAGTGTCAGCAGGACTTATAGTGATATATGTGGCATCGCGAACTGTAGGTGTTCCCATTGTTGGAGTAGAATATTATATTGGACGATTGGATATAATCTCAAAGTTGCTACAAATTGTGGCGATAGCTTTGTCTACTGTTGCAATTTATAAATTCAGGAACCTCAAAATAATAAAAGGATTGGTCAGATGAAGACCAATTAAAGCCATCCATCATATCTTGATTGCCCATGGCCACAATACCTAATTAAAGATTGATTTCGAACTTGCACACGTAAGGATGAAGTCACTACAACTTGCCAACTTTCAATTCTTTTTTGTACGGTATTTTGATTGATCTATTCTCGAAATTATCCCTGAACTTTGATAACCAAAATAGCAAAGATATTTGTAATGGTAAAGATTTAACTAATTAGATAAAATGGATGTCTATTTCGGTATCGTAATAGTCCATGTTTTGGTCGGATTCTTATTAGTATACTTTGCTGCTAAGGCTTATAAGAAAACAAAGTATGTGCCAATGCTTTTCTTGACATTTGGTTTCTTTCTAATTGTTATAGGTGATACACTTTTGGGAGATCTTCTTGGTATTAGTGACAAAAATATCCAGAATATGGTCGAGGAAATAACTGAAATTTCCGGATTTGTACTAGTGATTATTGCTGTGATTAAAAGTTGAACAATGGTCCCACTGAAAAGGATATTCTTTTTATTCTCACTGATGAATCTTCATTGCAAATAATGAAGTTGCTCGACAAAAAACAGTTGAGTGCTCAAATCATTTCATCAACTCTGAATATACCTATTTCTACTACATATAGAAAAATAAAAAAGCTGGAGCAACTCAAAATAATAAAGGTAACAAAAGTAGTAAGGACTCTAGATGGATTGGACGAGTCATTTTATTCTTTATGGATGAATGAGATAAAAATTTCCTACAAGGATCACAAATTTTCAATTAATATTCGACTGTTACCCTCAGACGAGAAGATCGTCAGACTCTGGCAAAAATTTAAAAATTAATATGTTACCTGTCATAAATAGTACTAAATATCTAAAATACTTGACTAAAGATACCTATTAAAAAAAGAAGGGAACTTGGAGTAATTATTGCGCTTCTTGAGCAGATTTCAAGTTCATCAGCTGTTGCAATGCCTGCAATGCGTTAAATGTCTCAACAGCTTGTTTTGGGTCTTGCATTGCTTTGATCTTTCCAATAGCATCCTTCACATCCGGACCCTGTTCTACATTCGCTAAAGCTGGATTTTTATCTTTCAAGATCTTAATCCATGTTTCGACGGGTAATCCTGCACTCTGCTTCGTCTCACCAGTCTGGTTTCCTTGAGCATTTGCTACCTTCAAACTCGGAGTCGTAAGGACCGCTGCGGATAAGAGCACGCTTGCTAGAACTGCTAAAATTCCTAATTTTTGATACATTAGTAGCAACTTGTATTTTGTATTATAAATGAGTGTAGATCATCAGAATTGAAATTTTGGTTTTGACGGTCATAAATATTTGTACAACAGTCTTTTTGGACTGGAATCATAAATTCTTTGTATTATAATCATTTATAGTTTATCATAGTAATTATAAGTCCTAAACACAAACAACTGATGGGACATTGGTTGTTTCTTGTTCATCCAGCCAAATTAACTCCCATCTGGTGTTAATTTTTACTTACAAATATTGATTACTATGAAAATATTTTGTTTTCTTGGATGATAACAACGGTAGGAAATTTTAGGATCGTCTCATTCATCCAACAATCAAAACAAACTTCAAAATCAAGTTGGTATATTTCCCTTCTTGTTTTCCTTCTCCCCATCTAAACAATGAGTTCCTTACATGCAATACCTGCCTCTTTATGTGCATCTAATACCTCCTTTGTCTTGAACCACATACCACACTTACACTTGAAGCATTTACGAAGCGAATTATAAGGTTCAAAGTTGTTACCCTTTATGCTGAGCGAACATTCAGGGTTAGGACACCAATCTTGCCCTACCGGTTTAGGACACCAAATCCAACGGGAATATCGGTGATTCTGCTTTTAATATTGTAAATAGTCTTTTGAGTTATGGTGTTTTTTGTTTGTTTATACGCCTCATTGATAATTTGTGAGCCCGAAATCCTCTTAATCGATAAAGTGGCGACTATTCTTTGTATCAGGCTTCTTTCCGCAGAGGTGAATTTAGAGACGTTCTTATTTAGCGACTTTAAAAAAATAAAATTTCTTTTTTTTCTTTTCTTTACCTGTTTACAATATCTCTATTACAATTGCCTGCCTATAATATCATATAAGGATGAAATAGTACCTTACCACAAGAACAGGTACAACACAGCTGTTGGGTATACCATTTGATACGGTGCACCATTTTCTGTTTTTGTAATGTGTGTGTACGAAGGCGGTTCCAGTCTGGTTCATGTAAACAATTTTCTTAATACCCTTTGCTTTCAAATCATTGGGGAGATCAAAAGGAAGAACAAAGACCATTTCACTGCCAATTTCATACAGGCCTGTGTCTAATACGAATTAAGGGAGAGGGATATTTATGTCCAAAATGTGGTTGTAGATGGCCTGCTATAGAAATTAGAGACTACTAATCGACTTCAAATATCTGTATTATCTGTCTCTACCCATATAGATATGACTTAACGTACTCAGAATATGATTTAGGCATTATGCTGTCGCTCCCCTCTCGCTTCGCTGATGGGTGAAAAGTTAAATCCGAATATGAGAACTTAGAGCTAAAGCAGAGCAGCAACGCCTTATTCCACAGCCACATACACAAATATCTTCATCAAAACCACCTACTCAAGGAATTCGGGCCCTACCACCTACTCAGAGAATTCGAGACCTACCACCTTTTTACTCTGATATGACGCATGAAATTAATAAGACGCCTTTTACACTCATTTATGGGAAAGCTGCAAGATAGCCAAAGGGTACTAGTCTTACAAGGTGGAGGGTCTCTCGGTGCATATGAAGCGGGATCCTACCAAGCAATTTATGAAGCCATCACTAAAAAAGATAGAGAAAAAGGAATAAAAGATAAACCAGTTTTCAATATTGTCGCTGGAACGTCAATAGGTGCAATAAATTCTGCTATAATTGTAAGCTACGTAGTGGAAAACAATACTTGGGAGGGCTCTTCAGAAAAACTAAACGAGTTCTGGGAGTACTTGTCAAAGGAATCTCCAATAGACCAGATTCCAGGTTTTACAGCATGGTGGGATTATTTACGTAAGACCCTCTATCCTGGTATTGCCACCGGGGAGGCTGCAAGAAGATATTATTCAGCGAGACAATTTGCAATTACCGGGGTGCCCACAGTTTTTTATCCTTCTGTCCCACTAGTTGATGGTAAGTTTTTTGATCCTCTCAATACATGGTTTCGGTTTGACAGTGAACCATTAAAGAGAAGTTTAGAGAGATTTGCAAAATTTCCAATAGCAACAAGTTTCGATGAGAAATCATCACTGCCACAACCAAGACTAATCATCATCAGCGTCGATGTAGCAGAAGGAGCTCCCGTAGCATTTGATAGTTACGAATGGGTAGATGGTTCGAGAAAATCTGAATATGGAAAATATATTGTTAAAAACGGTAAAAAAGTGGGACATCAACATACCATAAGGTATAACGATGGAATCACATCAGATCAAGTCATTGCAAGTGCGTCTGTGCCTATCAATTATAATTATGCCCCTTTAGAGGTTGAAAGTTACAATAGCAATACCGCTAGCTATGAAAAAAATACTCGTTATTTCTGGGATGGAGGATTGATGAGTAACACTCCGTTATCTCAACTTATTAGACTACATCATCTTTATTGGCTCAAGGTCAAACGTTTAACAGATACTGTTCCGAAGTTACAATTATGCATAGTCAACGTTCATCCAATGAAACAAGATAAGATCTCTTGGGATCATGATGGCGTCATAAGCAGAACTATCGACATAATGCTTTCAGACAGAACACAACGAGATCAAGAGGGCCTTTTGCTTATATCTGACTATGTCGACTTGACAAAGAAGTTGATCAAAATTGCAAAAGATCACGGAGCAAAAGACGATATCATAAATAGTTTGTTGAATAGTGATACTAAGAACCATGGCATAGAAATGATACCTAGAAAATATTTGGATATTGTTGAAGGAGAATTTGAAATAGAAAAGGTAGTACGAATAAACCGCAAAAATGATGAAAACACTATTTCATTTAAAATACTTGACTTTTCATCCGAAACAATTAGGCAATTGAGAGAAAGTGGATATAGCAATAGTAAAGATTTGAGTGATGTGGATTTTGGTTAAATGAATAAGTAAATATTTCTATCTTTTCTTTTATTCCATTAGTTTGAAAATTATTTTCAATGTCCCGCCAAGACTTTTTGTTACAATCAATCCACGTTTTGAAAGTTCGCTGAAAAACCTTAAGTGCATCACATCGCATGTGAAGTTGTTAAGGCTTACCATCCAATGCTACCAATAATTGCTATTCATTCAATTGTTATTTCATTTGGTCTGGTCAGTCACAGTGCGTATGGACAGGTAAACGAAACATCAGGTTCATCTTTTACTTTTAATGTTGCTGGTGACTTACTTTAGAGATACTCATGCTACGGGATATAATCTTGTCAGTGACAATTCAGATTTTGTTATAATGACAGGATGACAGGAGATTATGGAATCAAGACAAACAATCCTAGAGAATGGACTAACAGTAAAATGGCAATGATAAAAAATTCTGGAATTCCTGTTTATGGTGCATTAGGGAATAATGATAATGGCGAGGAATACCTGAATACAGGCTTCTTTACAAATAAAAACTGATCTTATTCCTTTAAGGCAGGAAACGTTTTATTTGTAGTAGCAAATACAGTAGACGAAAATGTGGACGAAACCGATAAAATGTTGGCTAGGCTCAGAATCATATAAATGTCAAATGGATAATAGTATTGATGCATGAATCCATATGGCATCAAGTGGGAACATCTGTAAGTTCAGATACTACATTCGATTTCCACAACACTCTTAAAAAATATAACAAAGTGAAGATGGTTATTGCCGGACATACACATGTTTATGCAAGAATGGTTCCAGTTGATGGCATTTTATATATTATGAATGGTATAGGAGGTCAGAACCCTAGCAAGGGATCGACTGAACCATCAACTTTTTCCAAAATAAAGGGAGCACTCCACTGTATTGTAAGTGTCGATGGATGGATCTATAACATGTTCGAATATTTCAAATGGTAACTGAGTTGTTGTAGACACATTTACTATCAAAGCAAATGGTACATTACCAATTGATGGGATACCTGTTAGGCCTAGAGGAAAAGAGTAAATAAAAGATGAGCTTGCTGGAGCCGCACTTAGAAATTTCATAAAGGCGGCAATTAAATTATTTTGCAAAATGTTTGGTATTTTTATCCCATGAAGAAAATTAGGGCACTACCAATATTAAGAAGATATGCTGATAGAACGCCAAGAATTGATGAAAGGTCTTTACTAATTTGGTATAACCTGGAGCATTTTTCCTTGACGCTTCCCAAAGGAATTTAATATGATTTTTCATGTGGATCGAAACTATCGATGGTAGTGCAAAAATGTTTGCCGATGGATCTGTAAGTCACGCTATATTATATAAAACGCACCCGGAGGATTTAATGATAGATCTATAACTAATCCGGTAAAGATTGATTATATTCTCATGATTAAGATAGTGATAATACATTATAAAGTATTTAGGATGTGATAGATAATAGCCCACCGTGTGCGGAGTATCTAGACCATCTACAGGTATGGATAAAGGAGGTGAGACTTGCGAACAAATCTAGATTCTCCATTTTCCACATCCTGATTGGTGGTAACAATTCAAGATGAAAATAAATAAGATTTGAGGATCTAATTTAAGCAAGAAATAAGAACCAGTGGGCTATATCCTAACTTCCTTTCTTTTCCCTTAAATGATCTTCCAGAATGATTATGAATTTTTTATCCAGGCAAGTTGCATTGGAGCATTTGATTATTATTAATTATACAGTTCTTTGGCAAACCTAACATTTGTAGATTCCACATAGCCTGATGGGCCTCATCCAAAGCGCCAGTCTTGTTGCCAGAGTCATAAGCCTTCTTTGCATCCTGGAGGCTCTTGAGCGCTTGGGCTAAGATCGGACCGGCGACATCTTGGCTTGATTTACCTGTTTGATTCGTTTGCGCATAAGTCGATCCCACTGAAAGAATGTAGGTTACACCAATCAACAATCCGAGATATTTCACTAACCTAAGTGTGCTAGATATCATTAGTAATTGTTGTACATGGAAATATTAAAATTTTGTCGGAAAACTACATTGGAAAAAGCCAATAGAAAAATAATACAAGACAATATGTTAGATATGGATAACAAATCCCTTTCTCTCTTGATAATTAAATGGATGATCACTTGCTTAGACTCATTGCGCGAGTAGTGTAAGAATTGATATTGATCTTGTTAGAAAAACAGAGAAATTAGATCATTTCTCGGTATTGTAACTTTCATCCTCATTATCACTTCTTGCAGTAAACATTGATTATATTCGCATTATTAAGAAAAGATAGTGATTATACATTATAAAGTATTTATAGTGAAGTGTATTTCCCCGTAATAATGAAAAGTGGAACCTTACTGATAATTTGTGGTTGTGCTGCACTTGTCGTAGGTGGAATTCTGTCTACTTTGCTTTACTATCAAATACTCAAATGGTAATGATAGAGTCACTTTAAGTCTGTCCATCTCTCCC
This sequence comes from Nitrososphaeraceae archaeon, assembly GCA_036557905.1. GTDB lineage: Archaea > Thermoproteota > Nitrososphaeria > Nitrososphaerales > Nitrososphaeraceae > JARBAU01. The sequence continues at coordinate 11,166 of DATBGR010000087.1, forward strand.
TTTCGCTTTCGATGAGAGCCCTGCGTTTTCGTTTCTCATAGCGTCGCAATATCCAAGCTCCAATCACACCAATTGCCAATACCCATAAAATCATTGTCTGAGTCGAGATCATTCCTTCATCTCCACACCAATGACAATACACAGCAATCGAAAATATAAGATTTAGTCGACCAAAAGGACTATCGGTCCTCTATCTCCAAGAGATAAGAGTTCTAATGCTTAACTTCTTATGTTCTGTTCCATTGAAAATTTATTTCAAAAGCAGGTGATTCAAACATGTTTTAGCAAAGCTTCGGTGGCTCTCTTTGTAATCAAAATAGAAACTTAAACCTATTTAGCAGCGATTAGGAGATTTCAATTCAAGAACATCTTGTGGACATTCTCCTTTGTGATATGAAGTTTATAGACTTCAGTATCCTTTAATATAAAGACCTGATCGTGCATCTCAAATAATTCTATTATATTCTTTATATCAGAATTTATCAAACTCTCAGTCATATAGTTACAGTACATTAATCCGGAGAGTCTATTATTATCATATAGTTGCTCTACAATCATTGCTTGTTTTAATGAATTT
>DATBGR010000088.1:0-5996 GCA_036557905.1 Nitrososphaeraceae archaeon
GACCACATAACAGATACGCCCTAGCAGATTTGTCCCTGCAGATTCAAAAAGCCGTCGTTTACAACTACATCTGATTGTTTCATGATTCTTTGCTAGTCTTATGAACTATCTATAAACACTCCAGTGAGGTTACGATGTGCCTCAATCTTTGCAACTCTTTAGTGGTTAGTTTGCGTGGCATCATCTTTAATATCTCTCTACTTATGAAACTCCTTGTCACCTCTTCTTGATCCACCAACCCAGTTTTTACAATATCCAATAGTTTAACAAATTTCATATCAAAAGTATTCGCGTGTTGTTGCTGCTGTTCTATAACATCTGCCAACTGTTTACTCATAATCCGAGTTTGCTCTCTCAAAGCTCGGATCTCTTGATCTTTCACTAGCAAGTTTGCCTCGGTGCTTTTGCCCCTTGCCTCCAAGAAAGTATAGTCCAAGAATGTCAGGTACTTCATGCACTTGCTTCTTGTAAATATCGCGTAGCTCCTGCTTGTTCTTCTTGTAACACGGGTCCTTATGTCCTATGAACCACTCTGAGTAATCTCTACCTGTTATATCGCTGATGGCACTCTTGACGAAACTTCTAAAGCTTCTTAGGGTTACTGTATGTACTTTACTGTTCTCTTTTCTCTCTGAGAGTCCTGCCAACTCTAAGGTCTTGATAAACTCTTTCGTAATATTCGCATACATCAGATTCGGATCATAGTCTTCTTTTTTACGCGGTGAGACAGCAAAAACCAAATCATCTGGCCTCTTCGTTTTACCAGTTTCTGGCCTATAGTTCCAATCAATCCAATCCTTTAATTCTTTAGCGGCTTCATCCAGCTGTAGTTAATAATATCAAAAAATTAGAATGGGGAGATTCTATTTTTGGTATATATTTAGCATTGAATGGGCCATTAGAGTATAAGTCAGGAAATGATATAAGAAAATCGGCTCAGCTTCACATTTCAGATGTAACACTTGACTACATCTCAAAAATCTTCTACGAGTGTAGGAGTAGAAAATTACCTAATAGTCCACTTCCGATAATGAGCAACGATTCTATGGTGGATCCCAGCAGGGTACCACCTAATGACACAAAGCACCTTATAAAATTCCTTGTACTCAGTGTACCCTATAAAATAAAGCGCAATTACACCACTAACGACTATAAAACTAGACTCTCAGATTGGATGCAAATCAAGGATAAGTATTCTGATGATATTATAGATATGATAACCCACAACTATATTCCTAACCTAAGAAACGTAATTTTGAAGAGAGTATCATATTCTCCAATAGACTATGAAAGTAAACCAACTACTTCAGTTAAGGGGACGCTTGCATGTGGAGTTCCGTTACCGTATCAATCGTCATGGATGCGCCCAATACCACAGTTAAGCAATTATAAAATTCCTTCTCTAAGCAACATCTATTTATGTGGCTCAGGAAATCATCCTGGAGCAGGTGTATCTATGGCTCCTGGTAGAAATGCCTCACAGGTAATACTTGCAGATCTGGGACTTGATTTTAATCAGATAATTCATTCTTAACGTAGCGACAAGACTGTAGGATCTCCAACTTCTGCTGCCATGAAAATGGACAGAATCTGGACAAACTGATGTCTTTCGTTTAGACATCTGGGTCCTACTGCTGGCTCTTGAAAGCTGATTCGCATATACGAAACTAGTTTCGAACGAAGGAACACAGAAATATTAATACTATGGTTCGATCGACAGGCCGGTCTATTAGGACGATAGGTCCGATAGGATGAGGTGCCTATTGGAGGATTGACAGTACAAGTTATTGGTCAACCGCTTTGTTGTGATCGAATTGCGGATCCATTTGCAAATTGAATAGATTGCTTTGCGGGTTTATCATATTACTTGTAACATATCATACACTCTGGTTTGAGGAGTACTCCTTCCCCTATGTTTGTGCTTTTCCGATTGCCTCTTTTAATGTTCGAGTTACAATTGGAAGGATCCTCGGATCATTTACTTTGGGAATTACATAATCTTCCTTCAAGTGAGTCTTCTCAACTAGCGAAGCAATAGCATACGATGCAGTTACAAGTATCTTTTCATCTAATCCTCTTGCTCTAGTATCTAATAAAGCTCTAAGGACTGATGGAAATACGAGAGCATTGTTTACTTGGTTTGGAAAGTCAGATCGTCCAGTACATACAATTCGTGCGCCTGCTTTAATAGCATCTGAAGGAAGGATTTCAGGATCTGGATTGCTAAGCCCAAACACTATAGCATCATGGTTCATTGATTGTACCATACCTTTAGTTAAAAGTCCAGCTCTGCCAGATACTCCCACGTAGACATCTGTTTGTTTAAGTACTTCTTCCAAATTTCCTTCTACTTTCCTAGGATTGCTATCCCTTGCTATTTCCCTCTTGTTTGAATTTTCAGAATTACCGGTTACAAGATCTTCCCTTCCCTCGTATATTGCGCCTTTACTGTCTATTACTACAATACCTTTGCAGCCCGCTTCTTTTAATATCTTGAATATTCCGTAGCCGGCAGATCCTGCTCCTGATATTACTACCTTTATATTATCCAATTTTTTATCTATTATTTTCAGGGAATTTATCATCGCAGCTAATGTTATTACAGCCGTCCCATGCTGATCATCATGAAATACTGGTATGGAAAGCTCATCTTTGAGTCTTCTTATAATATCAAAAACCTTGGGTGTTGCTATATCTTCAATATTTATCGCACCAAAGCCCGGTTCAATGGATTTGATTAATCTGACTATTTCCTCCTTATCTTGTGTAGATATGCACAATGGAATAGCATTAATACCACCTAAGACTTTGAACAAAACAGATTTTCCTTCCATGACAGGGAGTGCTCCTTCTGGGCCAATATTTCCAAGACCGAGAACTCTTGTACCGTCACTTATTATGGCTACGTTGTTCCATTTTGAAGTATAATCATAAATTAATTCTTTATTTTTACTTATTTCTTCAGCAACAGCTGCCACTCCTGGAGTATAGATTAATCCTAGTGTTCCTTTTTCTTCGCCAAAACCAGCGTCGATTGAAACACGATTATGTATTTCTATCTTTCCTCTTAGTGCTCTATGAAGGTTGATGGCGTCTTCTTTTATTTTATTCAAATAACATCATCCCCCTTTCCCGCTACCAGAATGGCTATGTATATTTTTTAAAACATTATGTACTTGATCTCTAAACAAAGTTAAGCCTATCCTTCTTGTGTATGGTTGCCCTCTTGCGAATGATGCGGCCACTTCTTTAACAAAACCCATCTCTACTTTTGGCGGCATGGGTGGTTCAAATGGATCTACATATGCCTCAATTATGGTCGGTTTTCTCTCTTTCATGGCTTGATTCATTATAGAATTTACTTCATTTGGTTCTTTAATAGCATATCCTTTTCCACCACAAGATTCAGCGAACTTTACCCAATCTATCGCAGAAAATTCTACTCCAAATTCGGGATTTCCCAAAAATCCCATCTGCTCCCATCTAATCATCGCCAGTGTATCATTTTTGATAACAATTACTTTTATAGGGAGGCTATATTGTACTGCCGTAGCAAATTCACCCATCAGCATCGTTAGTCCACCATCCCCAACAAATGCTATGGATTGTCTTTCAGGAAAAGCTATTTGCGCTGCTATAGCATATGGTAAACCATTAGCCATACTTGATAGCATACCTGATACAGAAAATTTCATCCCTTCTCGTATATCAATAAACCGAGCTGCCCAACTCGTATTTGTTCCACAATCTACAGAAATTATTGCGTTGTCCTCTAGCTCATCAGATACTGCTTGGGCGATAACTTGTGGTTTGATTGGTTTATCGCTTCTAGTACTTTGCTCTTCCATCAATCTATTCCACTTCTTCATCGCATCTTGTTTCGACTGTAGGAATTCTAGATCGTACTTTTGATCCAAGAGTGGAAGCATTGACGATAATATTAGTTTTGAATCACCCACAAGACCAATTTCAACAGGGTACCTGAGACCAATTTTTTCTGGTTTTATATCAATTTGAATTCCTCTTGCTTGACCTGGTCTTGGAAGATATTCTACATATGGAAAAGATGTTCCAACCATAAGTAATGTATCTGCTTCACTCATAGCATCGCTAGATGGTTCAGTTCCAAGTAACCCGAGACCGCCTAGACTATATTGATTGTCGTCAGGGATCACTGCTTTGCCTAATAGCGTTTTGACAACTGGAGCTCCAAGCTTTTCTGCTATTGCGAGTAATTCGTCTCCAGCTCCGAGCGCTCCTTGACCTACAAGTATAACGATTCTATTTCCCGAATTAAGTACTCTGGCTGCTTTTTCTATTAAGGAGTGATTTGGCATCGTCTCGGCAACATAAACATCAGAAGTATGATATGCGACATTATGTCTTGAATATTTACCACTCAATTTCTTCTCCTGAACATCAATAGGGATTGTCAAGTGGCTAACTCCTCTTTGTGCCAACGCAGTTCTACAAGCGATATCGACTGCCATTTCTGCTTGTTCAGGGACACCTATCATATCGTTATAGACTGCAACATCTGAATACAGTTGCAAGAGATTTACGTCTTGTTGATAATTGGAGTTCATCAAGTCAGAGTAGGTTGTTCCCGTAATTGCTATTACAGGAGTATTATCTGCTTTGGCATCATATAACCCATTTAAAAGATGTATTGCACCGGGTCCGGAGGTTGCAACACATGCTCCAAGTTTTCCGGTATATTTTGCATATGCACAAGCCATAAACGCCGCTGATTCTTCGTGTCTTACGAGTATAAACCTTATCTTGTTTTGCCTAGTCCTTAATGCCTCTATAAATCCATTTATACCATCGCCCGGTAAGCCGAAAATGACATCAACCTTCCAATCAAGTAGAGCTTCAGCTACAATATCAGCTGTACGCAAGTTTTCGTATTCACTCATAGCTCAATCATTCCCTACCTTACGTAGTATATGAATTTTTTAATTATTATAGTACATTCATAGGCGCACCAGTTCATTTTATTAATTCCTTTTGATACATCAGCGAATTAATCATAGATTTATCAGATTATTCAAATTCACGCTGGTGTTCCGCTTTAATGTGTGTATTTAAGAAATCTAATAAGAGGCCTTTGATCTCTTTAACCTTCTCTTTAGACGTTATCATTTCATCTCCTTCTTTTCTGCAAAAGATATTTACCTTCCATTTCTGATCATCTAACTTTGGAAAATCAGACCTATAATGAGCTCCTCTGCTTTCTTGGCGTATCAAAGCGCTTCTTATTATAGCTTCACAAGCAAGCAGGGATGTTCTTACTTCCACACTTGCCTTGAGTTGATCGACAATATTTTCATCATTGATATTAGATTCTTTTAAAATATTATCCTTAGAATAAAACTTGTTCTTTAATTCCAAAATTCCTTTCAAACCATTTTTGAGCTTTGTCTCATCTCTTACTATTCCCGCATACTCAGTCATCAAATCTTGTACTTCATCGCTAAACTTAAGCGGTTCTTTAACTATAAACATTCCATCACCAAATCCGTTGTTGTTTACACCTCGTGATGGTGGCCTAGTTTTCTCTATCTCTACTATTTCCTTTGCTAATCTTGCTGCTTGACTCCCAGCGATTTTTCCAAACACTACGGTGTCTAACAAGCTGTTTCCACCTAACCGATTAGCACCATGGATCTGACTTATTGTTTCTCCAACAGCAAATAAGCGCTTAACCTTTGTTCGACACTCCATATCTACCACAACTCCTCCCATGGAATAATGTGCAGTAGGTGCAACCTCCATTTTCTGCTTTGATATGTCAATTCCATCAAGCTCTTTGAACTGTTCATACATTGTCGGCAGCCTATCTAGAATTTTTTCCTTGGGCAGATGGGTTACGTCCAACCAAACCCCACCATGTGGGGTACCTCTACCAGCGACTATCTCACTATAAACTGCACGTGCTACTACGTCGCGAGGTCCTAGCTCCATTCTCTCAGGATAGTAATTTTTCATAAATC
>DATBGR010000089.1:0-28690 GCA_036557905.1 Nitrososphaeraceae archaeon
AAAAGCAAGGTCAAGTGCCAATTCTAAGACTTCTATTCGAAGCTGCGCGCACGGTTTCTATGGCAGAGAGAATTGCCAAGAAGCTTGTTTTAGGATTTCCCTTTGCTTGATTGTTCTTCAATTTAATGTTTAGCTTACCGAACTTGCCTTCAGCAATGATCTCGTGTTGATTGTAATGTATTTTCGGGTCTACCACAATTCTAACTATCGTTTTTTGCATACCTAGTCCTGCTAAAGCAAGGATTGATGCTACATTGACATTAGCAGGAAAATTCAATACAGCTTCTGCAGCGGTCCCATTGAAAATGGTGGTTTTCTTATTTATGGCATCTAACCTAATCGTATTTTTTTTGAAAAATGGAGCCCCTTCTAATGCTTTGGGAGTTTTGGTCGTTATAAGCATAACAGATTCAAGACCTTCCCTAGCGCTTCGGATTGCATCAATCCCGGCTATCGCGCCAGTCGGTAATACCAGACTCGTGCCATTTCTGACCGACAAATCTATGAGATCCAACAATAATGCGTTATCAGTCAACGCTCCGACACTCATTATTATCATATCCTTTCCTGATTCGAGCAACCTCCTTGCAAATAAGCGTACAGCATCTTGGGAAGCACATTCTAACACCAGATTGGATTTTTTGAACTCAGGCGATGAAATCAAATCTGTAAAGTCTGAAAAGCAGGCAGTATGATTCTTCGCAGTCAACTTCGCTGCAAGACCCTTTATTGCAGATTTGTCTGCATCAAACAAGAATGCGATGGCCGTGTTGTTTATTCTTCCTTCATCTATAGCTTTTGCTACCTGGATACCTATAGCCCCACAACCAATAATACCTATTGCCTTCAATAGACTAGTAATTTGTATTCATATACAGTGATATAATTGTAGGAGAGGGGCACAAATTCGCGTATCGACGAAATTCCGATTGTGGTAGTTTAGCTGACGTTACGATTCAAAAATATACTATCTTCTACTGCCTCTACCGCCCCTTTCAGGCTTTCTCTGTCCCGGTAATCTCCTCTTTTCGAACCTTTTTTCAAAGTTACTTTTATTACGCAACCTAGAGACAGGTTGCAAACGTGTTTTTCCTTGGATTTTAGGAGTTTGACCTCGAACCTTGCCTGCTTTTGTTAGTGAGCCATGAGTCGGCATAAATTATTCGAATAATCTTAATATGAGTCTAATATATATTGATGTGCTTGACTCGAATTGCAAGATTAACGAGAAGGGGCAAACCTTGCCTTATAGACGCTCAAAATGGGCAACATACGACCAGATTATATTAACTTAAATGTCATTTTAATCCTACTAAATATGTCAATTTAAAAATGTCTCTGGTCGCCAATGACTTTAAGCTTAAGATCCAGGAGCTAAAGAAGAAAAATGATGCTACCATTTTAGCTCATAATTATCAGTTGCCTGAGGTTCAAGATGTTGCCGATTACGTAGGTGATTCCTTGGGACTTTCGAACAATGCAGCCAAAACTAAGCAACAGACTATAGTATTTTGTGGTGTACATTTTATGGCCGAAACTGCTTCTATAATTTGTCCTGATAAGGAGGTCTTGATACCTGATATAGATGCAGGATGTTCTTTAGCTTCGACCATCGATATTCCACAATTGAAAGCATGGAAAGCCCAACATGAAGATGCAGTAGTAGTGAGCTATGTCAATACCAGTGCTGAAATCAAGGCCATGTCAGATTATTGTTGTACATCAAGCAATGCAGTGAAGGTAGTCAACAGCATCCCGAAAGACCGTAAAATTCTTTTTCTTCCAGACATGTTTTTAGGAGCGTATGTGGCTGATGTGACTAAACGTAAGAATATGTTTATCTGGCCAGGGGAGTGTCATGTGCATGCAGGCATCAGGGCTGAGGATGTCAACATGATGTTGACAAAGTTTAGGGATGCAGATTTTCTTATTCATCCAGAATGCGGATGTACCACTTCAGCCTTATACCATAGTTCAAATGGCGACATAATGAAGAGACCATACATTTTATCTACTGAGGGAATGATGAAGCATGCCAGATTAGGGAATGCTTCGAAATACGTAATCGCTACCGAGGTTGGAATATTGCATCGAATGGCTAAGGAAAATCCCTCCAAAACGTTCATCCCAATCAAAGAAAACGCGATTTGTAAATATATGAAAATGATAACCCTAGAAAAGGTTTATGATTCACTCACTAAAAATATATATCGAGTCAAGGTCCCTCAGAAAATTGCAGACCAAGCTAGACTGGCCATTGACCGAATGTTGCAAGTCAGCTAGAATTCTGACCTCAAGAAATTAGACTTATTATCTCCAAATATTGAGACGATGATATAAAAGGGTCGAACTACTGAGAGTTGTTAAGCACTACTAACAAGTTTCAAACTATAATCCGCTGCCTTGGTTGAGTGTGTGAGATAGCCTACAGAAATCCTATCCGGGCTTGCATCTGCATATTCTTTGATATTCGAGGATCTAACGCCCCCAGAAATTTCTATTATTGATCTTTTCCTTAAACCCATCTCAGATATTGCATTTATTGCGTCCTTAGCAGCAACAGGGTCAAAGTTGTCCAGCATCACAATATCTGCCCCTTCACTAATGGCAGTAATGAGATCTTGAAGATTTGTCACCTCACACTCAATTTTAATACTACGACGACACTTTTCTCTCAATTCCTGTATGCAATTCGCCACCGATCCGGCTAGATAAATATGGTTGCTTTTAATTAAGACCATGTCGTCGAGCCTTTGTCGATGTGGCCACCCTCCTCCAATTTTAACAGCTTTCTTGTCAAAGAACCTTAAACCAGGGCATGTTTTCCTAGTACTAGTGATCTCTGCCGCACTACCGACGCTTCGAATAGCCTTCACTAATGTTCTGGTCTCGGTCGCTATGCCACTCATACGCATCAGCATATTTAGAGCTGTTCTTTCTCCTTTGAGAATGTCCTTTGCTCTACCTTCGATCTCCAACACAACTTGATAATTACTAACAAGAGTGCCCTCATGTACCATATTTTTCGCGCTGCAACCGCATATATCAAAGATAATGATTGCCTCTTCTAATCCTGCTACCACCGTTTCGTCGACAGACTTCGCGACTATTTCTGCCCTTACTAAAGTATCTCTCGTATAGAGGTTATTAGTAGTAATATCGCCAGTCCCAATGTCTTCATGTAAAAAACCCGTTAGTACTTGTCTAGTTCTTAAAGAAGTGTGAATTCTCAACTGATTAAGCGACTTTCTGCGCGTATTTGTGTGCCACGTTGATATTCAACGCTGCAGCAATTTTGGAATTTAATGGTTGAAACACTAAGATTATACCTGACCAGTCTGGGGAAAGCTCGGTAGATTTACACACAGCGCATATTTTGCCATAGGTTATGGCCTTGCATTTCTTACATGCTAGTTCCTTAGGCAATTACTTGGGACCTCCACTTTTTTTCTCCTTCCCGGGAGACACAGTTTGAGCTTGTCTTGATTTCTTTACTTCTTGTTCAATCCACTCATTTGAGCCTAAAAATGGCTGTCTACAAGTAATCCCGATTTTACCCATCCCAGTACCTTTTCCAAGACTGATTGCTGTAACTCTTGCCCTGATTTTCGAACCAATTTTTAGAGATTTAGCACTTTGGTTAGCAATAATAACACCTTGTTTAACATCGCTCTTTAGATAGTCGTCTGTTATTTGTGACAAATGTAGAAGAGCATCCGTGGGACCAACCCTGACAAAGGCTCCAAAATCCGTTATTTCTACTATTTCTCCTTCAACAACCTCTTGCAATTTAGGATAAAATGTTAGAGCTTTAAACTGGACTTTATGATAAGTTGAACCATCACCAGCCACCAATTTGCCGACAGCATTAGCTGACGCATCTATTATCATAATTACGTAACCCAATTCTGGGCTGATCATGCTCTCATATTTCTCCTTCAATATGGTTATAGCAGTATTTTTTAACGAACTTGTCAACCTGTTAGGAGGAATTCTAACTACATCGTTCATATCGATTATGAGAAACATCTGTTAGAATTGTCAACAAAGATCAATTTATTAACCTTTGGCCATCTAACTTTCAGATCTTGCTTCGAGCTATCTCATGAATAGACAATCTCTATCTTTATTGATGCGTCAGTCAATTCAAAGCTAGACTCCTTTCCTATCGTGTTTTTGAACATTGATCTAAAGAAGCTTTCAAAGAATTTTGACCCCTTTTTCCCCAGCCTATGCCTTACAACAATAGTTCTCTTAGTGGATTGTTTCACCTCGTCGTATGTCCCGAGATGACCATAACGACACATAATTTTTTCAATATATTCAAAAATATCTTCGTCAGTAAGACCTTTTTTCCAAAATACAATTGTATCCCTGGGGACGGATCCTCCTAACTTTGATCCCAATGCAGCAATTGTATTTTCATCTAGTGAATCTATAAGTGTAGTTAGCACTTCCCGATTGATAATTACCATATCGATTTTAGACAAAAATCTCGTAAATTCGGCAAATCTTCTTAGTATTATCCCTACTACCGAATTTACTGACACACCCATTCGTTCAGCTTCCTCATCTAACACCTTAGATAACTCCTGGTCAAACCTAAAGGAACGGGTTATCGTATCGGACCTAGCATCTGTAGACTTATGAGACAAGGCGTTAATTAGATACGCATTCGATGTGCTCGATAATAAACTAGATGATAAAACTACTAACTATGTTTGGGCTAGACCTTCAAACGTGAAATAATTAAGCACGATAAAGTTTGCGATTTAAATCAAATTTCCTCAAAAGAAGTCGTCAATTTTTGAGATAGCGGTGATGACCTATATAGTTTAAATATTACTGGTTCGAATTTTTGTTAGTTAAGATGGTTCATGTTGATCAAGTTATGTCAACATTGAGGCAGGTTGTTGATCCAGAACTTCACAGGGATATTGTCTCGATGGGTATGATTAAAGATCTTTCAATTGAAGGGGAAAAGGTATCTTTTACATTAGAATTAACTACGCCAGCTTGCCCTTTTAATGGCGAGATCGAACAAGATGTACGTAATCGGTTGGCTGATTTGGGTGTTAAGGATTTAGATGTAAGAGTTACAGCAAGGGTTACTGAGGGTAGAGCGATATCTATGGATGAGCTCTTGCCAGGAGTCAAAAACATTATCGCCGTCGCAAGCGGCAAAGGCGGAGTAGGAAAGACAACCGTTGCGGTCAATCTTGCCGTTGCGCTATCTAAGACTGGAGCGAATGTAGGCCTGTTAGATGCTGATATTTATGGTCCTAGCGTTCCATTGTTTATGGGCATCAAGGAAACTCCCGCAGTAGTTGATGCGAAAATTCAACCAGTCATTGCTTACGGAGTGAAAGTGATCTCTATGGGGTTCTTCTACGAACAATCGCAGCAGGCTGGAATTTACAGAGGCCCTATAGTTTCTGGCATAATTAAGCAGTTTATAACTGATGTAAATTGGGGCGAATTGGACTATTTAATAATAGATCTACCACCAGGGACAGGCGATGCGCCATTGACAATGGCACAGACCATCCCAATTACTGGTATCCTGGTTGTCACCACCCCTCAAGATGTTGCTATGAATGTCGCTACCAAGGCAATTGGAATGTTCAATAAATTGAATATACCAATTATTGGAGTCGTAGAAAATATGAGCTATTTGGAATGCCCTAACTGCAAGGAGCATATGACGATTTTTGGTGTTGGTGGAGGCAAAAAGGTGAGCGAAAAATTTGGCATGCCCTTCATAGGTGATATTCCACTTAACCCAGAAATTACGGTCAACAGTGATAGTGGGAATCCCATCCCTTTGATAAATCCAAATTCGGATCAGGCTAAAATCTTTGATAAAATTGCAAGACAGATGGCGGGCAGAGTAAGTGTGATTGCAAATGAGTTGAAGTCCCAGCAAGAAGCAGAAACAGCTGGAGAAGTACCGGCAACCACCTAATAGTATTCTAGCATAATGCGTTTCACTGAATCTGAGAAGAACGCATTAAAAAAGCCACTGGGTGAACTATGGCAGAATTCAAGGATCACGAGAACTAACATTCTAAATTTTTTAGGAAATTGTGAATTCGTTGTAACAGTAGGTGATGATACAACGAGCACTTTGTTACGTCATGGGATAACTCCAACTATATCAATTACCGACGGAAAGACTAAGCGCAGTAGCATCAAGCTAACAAAAGATTCTAGATACGACTCTCTACTGACGTACTTACATGATGAACGAATTCCGGAATTCAGATGCAAAAATCCAGCTGGTTCTATAACAGATGAGGCTTATAGAATAGTGGTGAGTTTAATACAAATGAAAAAACGAACCAAGATGATTGTAGATGGTGAAGAAGATCTGCTCGCAGTCCCAATGATTGCCCTTTTGCCGAAAAATTCAGTGCTAGTATACGGCCAGCCCAACGAGGGCTTGGTTTTTACTCGGATGAATTCAAAGATTCAGAACATGGCCAAAGATTTATTGACCAGATTCCACAAGAAGATTAATGGTGGAAATGATGATACGGTGGCTGGATGATCCAATTGGAAAGTGTGATTAATAATCATAAGTCTGATCCAACACTTAACCACGAATTCACGAAATATCTATATCTGACCAAAAAAATGCTAAAATTGTCTTAAAATAAAGTGACTGGGGAAAATCAGTGCAATACTTTTGCATCGTGACACGTACACGTGCATTTGACTAACATTACATCGAACGAACAATCTTTCGTTTCGCTAGGATGATCATCGACAGGCCATTCGAGCGGACATTCAGAGTGTCTTCCCCGTTTGCAAAAGAACGTCAGATGCAACTCAAGTTAATTAAGCTTGATGCTATAAAACTATTTAGAGTATGTCTATCAAATTGAAATCACATTTCGATATTAAACAGCTGTGGGGCATACAGAGAGCCTTCTCTAACACGCTTAACCTTGGCAACAGAAAGGTAATGCGGCCAGATTGTTACTAATATGCTGTCTTTGGGCACACCTTCGGGTGCTTCAATTATCTGGATGTCATCTGGATTGACACCATATTCATTAAGTTTCTGTTTGCTCAAGGCAACGATCTCCTGGGAAAGACCACTGTTATAAACATATACTTTCCCAGTATAATCGATGTGGCCTACCATCTCCTAATTAGTGTTAATATCGAATGCTAAAAATGTATTTATTCTGGAATGGTCAATTATCGGAATTTAATTTATTAGATACACTTTTTGCTTTCCAGAGTGTACGCCTCAATACCCACACAGAAAAAGGACTTTAAACGATTAATTTCTGTTTTTTGTAACAGGGCGTCGCCGAGCTAATGCTTCTGGACAGATTTGTTTCGATATTTTCGTATATCCCAATATCCTAGAACAATAAACGCGACTCCAAGTGCAATAAGCAGAAAATCAGCAGGCAAAATCAATTTCCAAAGTTTATTCACGGAAGCTGCATATATGAAAAGCATAGCAAGAAATATAAGCGCAATGCCTGTGATAACCTCACCATTTATTTTTGTCATAGCCGAGGTATTTACCTCATATACGTCGTAAAAAGGTTTTCGTCTTCTTTTTAAGGAGCTTCAATATCAACTTCTGAATAAATTAGAGCATTAAATTATGATATTGGTATAGTTTTCAGTTCGAAAATGCAATTGTACCAAGTAATGTTCTACGCTAGTTACTAGTTTAACAAATCTAAGGCAAGATGAATCTGATTGAAATAATGGACAGATTTTTCTGAGATTCTCGAAATTGAAAGATGCAAAATATCACATCTCGGTATTTCAGATTTTTTGAATTCTAGTATAGTAATATTTGGCCGGTCGAGTCCAGTTAGAATCAAATTCTGTTGGGACTCATGGCACCACATTTAGCATGAGTCTACTGTCAAAGTCTTTTCAGGTATAAAGGTTTGATGAAACTAGATCGGTAAACTCTTTGGTAGACAAACTGCCACCAATGTCTTTAGTTTTTTTGTTTGATATCAACAATTTTATGATTGCATTTTCGATTTGCGCACCACACAATCGAGATTCTTTATCATGATACTTTTCTGACAACCATTCTAGCATTAACTTCGTCGAAAGCAGAATAGAAGAAGGATTCGCAATATTTTTTCCCGCAATATCAAAAGCAGCCCCGTGAACAGGTTCAAACAGGGCATAACTGGTGCCAATATTAGCCGCAGGTCCCATACCCAAACCTCCGACCAATTGTGCGGCTTCGTCAGACAATATGTCACCGTAAAGGTTGGTTGTCAAAACTATGTCATGTGAAGCTGGATTTCTTATTAGATCCATCGCAAATGCGTCCACGTATGATTCACTATAGGAAATATCTGGATAATTGGCAGCGATTGCTCTGCATGCATTAAGAAATAGGCCGTCTGTCTTGCGCATAACATTAGCTTTATGAACTGCCACAACCTGGTTAGTTTTCCCCCTTGATCTACATAGTCTAAATGCATAATCTGCAATTCTTAGAGATGCTTTTTCTGTTATTAGTTTAATTGCCACTGCAGTCTTATCATCTGTATTAAACTCCCAACCAAGATAGAGATCTTCAGTGTTCTCTCTGACGGTAATCAGATCAATTTGTTTAGAATAGCAATCAGTATTTGGATAAGATTTTGCCGGTCTGATATTTGCGTACAAATCTAAACTTCTTCTCAAAACTATTATTACATCTGCTGCGCATTCACCAACGGGACCCTTTATACAGGCGTCTGTACCTGTAATCGCCTGCATCGTGGATTGTGGGAGTGCATCACCAAGATCTAGTTTTGCCTTATCACCTGCATCGCATTCTATCAAGGAAAATTTAACATTACTATTATCATTAATCGTCTCAAGTACAGTTTTCGCAGAATTGATAAGATCGGGTCCAATGCCATCTCCTCTTATTAATGCTATTTTATACCTCCCCAGATTACAAGTTCACACTCTTCTCATGCACATTCATAGGGCACTACTGTGTATACTCATTCATTAGTGCAATATAATTGGTTTCAGAGTATATATATCATCTATGATGTATTTTTTATTAGTGGACTTTATTTTTAAATTTAAAAATTTTTAACTATAAGTGCCTTTGCTCACAGAAGATGTTGGACTATTCGATCATTAAGACGAATATATTTTGTGTTGTCTATCCTTGACTTTTATTAAGATAGTCAAACCCTTTGTGCACAAAGTTGCTAATTACTCAAAAAATCTTTTAGACTCCCGCAAAGTGCTGCCTAGTTTGTTAACCTCTTGGCAAGGCCGAAACACCAGTCCTCCCCATTTGGATAATCCCATAATGCGTTACCAAATTCTTAAATGCATCTATTTTGTCCGGAGTTCCAATGATCTCGACCAAGATATTCTCCTTAGCTATATCCAAAACGTTAGCTCTAAAAATGGAAGCGTAATTTATTATTTCCATTCTTACTGCAGGGTC
Organism: Nitrososphaeraceae archaeon; assembly: GCA_036557905.1. Classification (GTDB taxonomy): domain Archaea; phylum Thermoproteota; class Nitrososphaeria; order Nitrososphaerales; family Nitrososphaeraceae; genus JARBAU01. Next base: position 9,452 of record DATBGR010000089.1, read on the forward strand.
TATTGCTTTCATTTTTATTAAAGCAAGCTCACGATATACCGTCCGCTCCTTGTCAAGAACCGTGACTTCTACGACGTCGATTAATTTTCTGAGCTGCTTAACAAGCTGATCTACAGTTCTTTCATCACTTTTGGTTGTGATTGTCATTCTTGAAAGATCAGGCATCTCAGTGGAGCCTACTGTGATACTTTCTATATTGAAATTTCTAGCTCTAAATAGATTTGTTATCCTAAATAGTACCCCAGGTTTATTTTCTACTAGTGATGATAGGATATAAAGAGGAACAACTTTATCTTGTGATTCAGCATTAGTAGTTGATGTCATGAACTAAGCTCCTGTAATCATATCCTTTAAGCCAGTCCCAGGAGCTACAAATGGATAAACGTCCTCTTCAGGATCTATTGTGATGTCGATAACTGTGGCTACATCACTTTTTAGTCCGGAACGAATTGCCTTGTCAAGCTCTTCTATGGACTGGGCTTTTATGCCTTGTGCCCCATATGCTTCTGCGATCTTCGAATAATCAGGACAGTTATTTTGGTGTACTCCCATATATCTTCTATTATAAAATGTTCTTTGCCACTGAGCTACCATTCCTAACATATAATTGTTCATCAGAAAGACAATTACTGGGAGATTGTCTAGAACTGAGACGGCCAATGAATTCTCGGTCATGTTAAACGAACCATCACCTGCAATATCTACAACTGGTACTGTAGGCCTTGCGGCCTTGGCTCCTATCGATGCTGGGAAGCCAAATCCCATAGTTCCTAGACCAGTGGAGCTGAAAAAGGTGCCAGGTGAGATAACATCGAAATGCAACGAAGCCCACATCTGGCATTGACCAACCTCTGTTGTCGTTATTGCTTCAGATGGTAGGATTTCTCTTAACTTTTTTAATGCCTTTTTAGCAGTCAAATCTCTAGTATAGTCTTTAATGCTCTCAGAATAATAATCAATTAATTCCCTCCTCCTTTTGAGCCAAGGATTGTCTTTATCCCTCGCTATAACTTCTTTAGAGAGCATCTTCACTAACGTCTTTAGCGACGCTTTAACGTCACCTACTACAGCTACATCTACTAATTTGTTTTTGCCTATCTCGGCGGGATCGATATCCATATGGATAATATTCATGCCTTTCCCGAACTCATCAAACCTACCGACAGATCTATCGGAAAATCTCGCACCTACTGCTAATATGCAGTCTGCCTCAACGATAATCTTATTGGCCTCTGCATGTCCATGCATTCCGATTGGACCCATTGCTAATGGGTGATTCTCAGGAAAAGCGCCCTTTCCTTTGAACGTTGTAACCACAGGGATCAAAAGTAGTTCTGCCAGTGCTTGTAATTCAGAAAAAGCTCCAGATAAAATGACACCACCACCAGCCATTATTATAGGCCTTTCAGAATTCATCAAGAGCTCAACTGTCCTTCCAATCTGGGAAAAATCGGCATCGAGAACAGGATTATACCCTCGCACTTTTACAAGTCCTGGAAATGTTATATCTTCAGTCGCTTGCTGCACATCCTTTGGAATATCTACAAGTACAGGTCCTGGCCTACCGCTTTCCGATATATAAATAGCCTTTTTGACAGATTCGGGTATTTCCGCAGCCGTACGTGGTTGGAATGCATATTTTGTACATGGATTTGCAACGCCTATAATGTCTGTTTCCTGAAAAGCATCTTTTCCAATCATTGCTAAGGCGACTTGACCAGTCACGGCTAACACAGGAGAAGAGTCTGCATACGCCGTTGCTATGCCTGTTATGAGGTTAGTTGCACCAGGGCCAGAAGTTGCAAAACAAACTCCTACCTTTCTTTTGATTCTTGCATACCCATCAGCCATGTGAGCAGCAGACTGTTCATGGCGAACCAGAATGTGTCTCAATCCTGAATCTACAAGTGCATCATAAATCGGAAGATTAGCTCCCCCAGGGAGACCGAATACAATTTCCACACCATCCTTTTCTAAAGCTGTAAGCAGAGCCTTTGCTCCATTCATTTCCACCATTTACTTTAACTCCTATTGTTACAAGTCAATCAATTACTCATTCCGAATATTAATTAACAATTAGGCAAATTCTAATATTGCAACTAATGTTATTATGCCCTTTTCCAATGCATAATAATTTAATTGAATTATCTGGTTGTAGGTGGTCATTTTAGTACCTCAAATGTTTATTACAATTAATAAATTTTGTGTTATCTCTGTTGTTTTGGCTCATTTAACTAATTTGAGAAGCGACGACTGCTACTTACGCCTTTATTTCAGATGAGGCGATTTCATCTCTGAAGAGTTTATACGCTTCGTCAGCAGAATAGTTGTTATGGACAATAGACTTCACTGCCTTGGCCATTGGTACTGGATATTCTGACTGCCAAATGTTCCTGCCCATATCTACGCCTACTGCTCCTTCTTTAATAGCACTAGCAGCCAGATGTAAGGCATCATTTTCCATAGACTTTTTTCCACCGGCAATGATGATGGGAACAGGACAACCCGTAACAACGCTACCAAAATCGTCACAGTAATATGTCTTAACGATACTGGCACCTAATTCTGCAGCCACTCTACATGCAAGACCTAGATATCTTGCATCTCTTACCATTTCCTTACCTACGGCTGTAACTGCTAGTACAGGAATCCCATATCGTTCACTCTCATCAACAAGTTTAGCCAGATTCGAAAGGGATTGATGCTCGTATTTACTGCCTACAAAAATAGACAGAGCCAAACAGGAGACGTTTAGTCTGATAGCTTCTTCAATAGAAGTCGTAATCGATTCCTTTGACAAATCCTCGCCAATAATAGTGGAGCCACCGGATACCCTTAGCACGATTGCAGTATCGACTGTGGGATTTACACATGTTCTGAGAATTCCTCTAGTCAGCATTATTGAATCAACATATTGTGTTAAGGGCCCGATAGTACTCGATGGTGTTTCAAGTTTATCGGTAGGTCCCAAGAAATAGCCATGATCTACCGCTAACATTAAACATCGAGAATCATCAGGTTTGATAATCTTTGATAGACGGTTTCGCATTCCCCATTCCATATATCTTCCTACCTTTCTGTTTGAAATCAATATTTAAATATTGAAAAAGGATTTAGACATTTTCTAGTTAATTACAAGTACTTTCATTGCGTCAAGTGCCTCATGTGCTTCTCTAACTGCCTCTGCTATCTTGTCTATAGGATACCTGTGCGTCACTAGGCCACGCATATTAATTCGACCTTCGACTAAAATCTTTAGCGATAAATTGGTCTCTAACTCAGAAGCCGCGTAACTCGGTATTATACAAAGCTCATTAGCATAGAGACTTGATAAGTCAAGTGATATCTTCGCATGCTTTGATGGAACACCGAACAACAATATTGATCCGCCTTTTCGTGTGATCTTTAATCCATTCTGGAACGCAGCTTCATTACCTGTTGCCACTATTGCTATGTCCACACCCCTTTTTTCCGTTAAATGATGTAAAGTATCCATGAGCATCGGATCTCCTGCATTGAGAACTTCGAAATCACCAAATTTCTTCGCGAAATCCAATCTAAATTGATTGTAATCTACCAGTGCTATGTTACCAGCTCCACGGTATCGAGCCAGGGCTGCAAGCATTAGTCCTGTTGGACCTGCCCCGAAGATTGTTATATTATCTCCAAAACGTATTCTAGTCTTATTAATAGCTCGTAGACAACATGCCAAGGGTTCGATAAATGAAGCAGCTTCATATGTCAGACTGCTCGGAAGCTTCAATACTCCTCCACGTTCGATATTATACTGTGGCACTAAAAATAATTCGGACAATCCGCATGGATCTATATTGCTTTTCTGATAACGCGAACACATCGTAGAACTACCATGAAGGCAATAATAGCATGAAGTGCAGCTGACATGATGATGCACAAAAACTCTGTCTCCCTCCCTAAAATCGTTTACTTGACCACCAATGCTCACAATCTCACCTGCTGGTTCGTGTCCAAGCCTCCCAGATCTCATGCTATATTCTCCATAAATTTTCTCTAGGTCTGAACCACATAAGCCACATGCACGCATTCGTACTAGTATGGTTCCTGGCTCTACTTTTGGTACTGGAATATCCTTGACTTCAACACTCGATCGAATTCCAACAAATGCAGTTTTCATAATCAAAAAGGCGGTCTTTTAGCATTATTAAGTTGTGTCGACCAACAGCCTGATGTCATTTTTCTTAATTGGAAAAGACTCTAACCAGTAATTTAATCACGATTTGACTTTTGACATTTTAATAAAAAGAAGTAATACCCAAACACCAGTCAAGCAAGTTAATTTCCACTTAATTATTTTTCTTATACTTCTTTGGTTTTCTAATAAAGATTCCCTTACAACCTTCACAACAGAAAAAGTATGACTTCCCATTGTGGATCAGCGAAACTGCCATCTCCTCTTCCAATTCGATTCCACATACCGGGTCCACTGGCATCAGCGTTAACATTTTCAGTAGGACTATCTATTTCTACCGAATCGGCTCCCAAAGGAGCTTTCGGGTTCGAACTGGATTTTACAGTATTCACTATAATGATAATATCTTGGAATCATTGAATAGTTCGCACTGTACGATGAGCACATTATTGAACACTGATTGGTCAAGTTAATATGATGGAATAGCTAAAATGTGACATAAACTAACTCTAGATTAATGTCCTATCCTTGTATAGAAGTGACTTGCGGCAAATGTGGTAATCTAATAAGCAAAATTATACAGCTTAAAGCCATAAGAGATCTTCTTCGACCACACAATGGAAGGTGCAAATTCTGTGGAAATTCTTTAAGTTCCACTGATTTTATTATAAAAATGGATGAGCAGTGACTGGATTTTCAGACAAAATCAGAAGTAATTAACCGTGTTGGACCAATTCATCATCAATCGATATTTTAATATATATTTATTGCATCGCAATACCCTTAGCAAGCCTATACATTCATTCCCTCAATTTAATAATGCCTAAAGTCATTCGAATTTCTTATTCCTTAGATTTTTTCATTGCATGCAACAAGGCTTGCAACTTGTGCTGGGTTTCATTCCACTCGTTTTTAGCCGCCGAATCAAACACTATGCCGGCACCGGCTTGAAGATATGCTTTTTTGTAGTGCAGATACAATGATCGAATGGAAATTGAAAAATCACAAGATCCATTGCATGAAAAATAACCTATGGCTCCAGCGTACGGTCCACGTTGTTCATCTTCAAGTTCGTTAATTATTTGCATTGCCCTGACCTTTGGGGCTCCTGAAACAGTACCTGCTGGGAAAAGTGCCCTAAACGCATCAAAGGCATCATGTTTACTATTTAGAGTACCACAAACATGCGATACTATGTGTTGGACATGACTAAACCTTTTTACCGACATTAGATCTGAAACTTTGACTGATCCATACTTTGACACCTTTCCGATGTCATTCCTTGCCAAATCAACAAGCATCGTGTGTTCTGATTTTTCCTTTTTGTCATTCAGAAGCTCTTGAGCTAACCTTGTATTTTCTTCTTCTTTATCGACTGCAGGTCTAGTTCCAGCTATCGGAAAAGTTTCAAGAAAACCATTGGTAATCCTCAGAAGCATTTCTGGACTCGAGCCAACGATGGAATTTTTGCCCAGTTTTAGAAAATACATATAGGGAGATGGGTTTATCTTTCTCAAGTTTTGATAGAATTTCAGCGGATCTCCAGCTAACTCGAATGCTAATTTTCTAGATAAAACGACTTGAAAGATATCGCCCGCATATATATACTTCTTTGCCTTGTTTACCATCTTGACAAACTGATTTCGGTTCAGATTCGATTTAGGCTTGGAGTATGAAAACTTTTTCCCATCATTCTCTGGTGCTTTGTCCTCGATTATTTTTCTAACTACATTAAGTCTGTTTTTCTCTGCTATGTGAAAATAATGGATAGTCTCTTGTCTGTGGTTGAAGATAATTCCGTCATTATATATTCCTAAATCAATCAGCGGAAATTTAGCCTTCACTTGATGAGTGTGGGAATTAACATTTTCCCATAACCTTGTTGCTTCATAGCTGATGTAACCAACTGCGCCCCCACAATATCTGAATTTTTTGTTCATAACACGTGGCAGTAGGAAGCGCACATTTGAAAATGGATCTTCAACACTCTTTTTGTATACCTTCTTTGTTCTTCTATTTGTGATAACGAGTTTTCTACCATGCAATTCCAAAATGTATTCTGGATCAAATCCAATAATAGATGACTCGGAAAGTTCTTTAGGTCCGACTAGCGATTCAAAAATGAATAGTCTATCGTACCGATGATACAATTTTCTGAACAGTTCATATTGGTTACAATCACAGTCTATTTTTATTATATTAAATTTGGAAATTTTGGTCAATGGATCCACCTCTTTAATTAGTAGATTTAATAAATATCATCACTTATTCTTAGTATTAAGTTATGATGATCCCATTTTGGTTCTCGGTAACAGCATGAAACCTATGTAGATTAGTGATCAAAATATCCGGGGTCGCTTAAGATGGATGGATGGATGGTGTATGGATTTCCAGCTGGATTTATTTCTTAGTTATAGAGGCTAAACAATTTATGACGTATGTAAGAATACCACAACTTATGGCTCTTTCATGTCTAGTTATTTCAGAATCGTGAGATTCTTTTATTAGGTACTCGTTGATCTCCAGATATGTCTATTCCGATTGGGCAAGTGCTTACATATGATAGCGAATCTTAACGAACTGCGTGCCAAAAACAAAAATTCAAATTCACTTCGCTTTGCATTAGCTGCCTTAGATGATTCGATAAGATCAGTTGATCCACAACGTCTTGTCAACAAATATGTAAAAATGAAGAATAACGATTTACTAATTAGCGACATTTATGGGAGGTCTGTATCTATCAATCTATCTGACATCCGTCACACATTTGTTGTCGGCGCTGGTAAGGCATCAGGAAAAATGGCATTAGCAATCAGCGAGATATTAGGAAAAAAAATTTTCAAGGGAGCCATCAACATCCCTTACAATTCTGGTTTGAGATCCGATGTGATATCATTTAAGGAAGCTGGGCATCCTTTACCAGATCAAAATGGTGTAATGGGTGCAAAGAAAATTCTAAGTCTACTGAGTCAGACAAGCAAGTCTGATCTTGTGATTACTTTGATTTCGGGTGGTGGGTCTGCGCTTTTACCTATGCCTAGGGAGGGGATTTCATTGTCTGAAAAGCAACTAATCACTCAGTATTTACTTCTTTCTGGAGCTTCTATTAACGAGGTCAACGTTGTTCGTAAGCATCTGTCAGCAGTCAAGGGAGGCCAGCTTCTTAACTGGATCAGACCTGGATGCCTGGTTATTTCAGTGATTATTTCTGACGTTATTGGCGATGATTTAAGCATAATAGCTTCTGGTCCAACCTTCCCCGACGGATCCACCTTTCTTCAAGCCAAGGAGATCCTAAAGAAGTACATGATATGGGATAGCGACAAAAAAAGTATCATTGCTGTACGAAAGACCATAGAGAAGGGGCTAAATGGAATAATTCGAGAAACCATTAAACCAGGAGATCAGACATTATCTAATGTCAATAATTTTATAATCGGAAATAACGAAATAGCATGCAAGGCAGCTGTCAACAGACTGAAAAAGATGAACATTAATACAATATATCTCGGCTCATCTTTTGAAGGCCTCGCTGTGGATCACGGTAAATATCTTGCTCATTTAGCAGACCAATTCTCATCTAATTGTCTTCCCTCAGCTTTTGTTCTAGGGGGAGAAACTGTTGTAAAACTTGAAGATACTTATCAAAATTCAATAGGGGGAAGAAATCAAGAAGCAGCGCTAAGCTCGGGAATAAGCTTCAAACACAAGAAAAATATGGATATATCGATTTGTTGTTTGGGAACCGATGGAATCGACGGGAATTCAAAAAATGCTGGTGCGGTTGTTACATCAAGAGTATTCCCAATGATTTCGTCGAATAGACAAAAATACGAAGGATTTCTTACTAGACATGACAGTAGCAACGCCTTTAGAGAGCTAGACACTTTAATTATTACTGGGAGAACTGGGACAAACGTCAATGATATTTCTATAATTGTCCGAGTCAAATAGCAAACTCTATTCGCTTACATATAATCTTCCTATCACTGCACATCGTTAGTTCCATGTTACCTATTTAGGCAGTGCAACTATAGTCACTTCGTTATCTGATTCTCGGATGAACTCGCCGTTAGCAATTTTGACTATTAGTGAGCCGTCAGAAGCAACGTCTGAAGCAAGCCCTTCATACCGTGATTTATCTTTTTTAACGATACAAATATGTTTGTCAATCGTCTCACACCTAGTCTTCCATTTGTCAAGAATCAGCAATTCGTCAATTTCCATATCCTCAAAGTAATTGTCCATCTTTTGCAGGATATTTATAATTAGAGCGCCACAGTCTGTGCATTTGTCAGACAATTCTCTTTGCAAAGAGGTTATTCCGTAGTCTAAACCTATAGAATTATTTATGAGATTTAGGGATTTCTGGTCCAAGTTTGAGTTTATTCCTACTCCTATTATTGCATATTTTAATGCCGTATTTTCAGCAGCAATAGAAGTCAAAATGCCTGAGACTTTCTTTGAATTTATAACAATATCATTAGGCCATTTAATTTTGGAATCTAGTCCAGTTTCATCTCGTATAGCATTACATACGGATAACGACGCAATAAATGATATGAATGATGCCTTACACAATGCTATTTTTGGCCTAATTATTAGCGAGAACCAGATACCTCCGTATGGAGATTTCCACAATTTCCCGCTCCTCCCTTTTCCACAACTTTGCTCATTCGCAATAACTAAAGTCTTGTCCAATTTCGAATTAGATTCCGCCAAAGATGTTGCAATGTCTTGAGTCGAATCAACTGTATCATAAAATAATATTGCATTACTTAAAGAGAATTGATTTTCAATTGATAGATATCTTAATAGACTAGATCTAATTTCCACATTGTCCAATTAGCAATTGCAAGTGTGCATTAGCGGTGCAATAATACTTAAAGTATCACTTTTACTTAACCAAAGAATAGCTGAAAGAATACTGAAAGATTCTAAAAAAAATCTGTATGATTTTGCTATGGTCGTTTGTGAAATAAACCTCGCAATATCGGAACCAAAGGCAATACAGAAATATCAGCATATTGCTAATAATTAGTGCTAGAATAACAAAATTTTAATTGCCTAATGTGCAGACTTGAACGGCTAAACGGCTTCATATTTGGAGACAACTTATTTGAACCTTCATTATCGTAAAGAATTCCAGCTATCAGATCTGAATATCAGATCCGATTATAGTAGAAGCACGATAATTACAGTAGAATTGCAAAAAATCAATCTATCGCTTACAGCTGTCAAAGTTGTCACACTATATTTAGTACCTATTCATCTATCCCGATTTCCTAACTGCACAATCGTATTGTTACGTACCACTAAACTAACGCTACGGATGTTGCAGGTACATGTTGTGATCAGTTATGATGTTGTGGAAATTGTGCCAATTAGATAAGATATGGTAGTTATATAGCTTGATTTCGTATGAGCACATGTTAGCAAATTGGCTCCGGGCTATTAGAGTCAGATTTCTACTTTCCTCAATTATTTCTGTAGTGGTCGGGTTGTCTGTTACCTATTGGAAGATTGGTCACATTGATTACATTTACGCTGTCTTAACACTTCTAGGAATTGCTTGTCTTCACGCTAGCATTGATCTGTTGAATGATTATTGGGACTTTGCGAGAGGAATAGATAAGGACACAAAGCGAACAAAATTCAGTGGTGGCTCAGGAGTACTACCAGATAAGATTTTAACCCCAAGAGTCGTTTACATTGCAGGTATAGCTTTCTTATGCACAGGAGCCATTGTTGGCATTTATTTTGTGATGGTTAGAGGCATAATAGTAGCTTTCATTCTTACCTTTGCCATTGTTTCCATATATTTTTATTCATCTAAAGTTGTAAACATGGGACTCGGTGAAGTCATTATTATCATTAAAGGTATGCTAATAGTTCAAGGAACATATTATGTCCAGACACCGGAGATCAGTGACACAGCACTTTATAACGGGTTAATAGTGGGGCTACTTTCTGCGATAGTTCTGTTCGTAAACTCGTTCCCGGATTTTGAAGCAGACAAACGGCACGGTAGGCGGACTTTGGTAGTGTTGATTGGAAAGAAAAAAGGCGCCAAACTGTTTTCAATAATAATTTTTGTCCCATATGTCATGATTTCAATTGGCACTGTCGTAGGGTATACAACGATATATTCTTTAGCATGCTTGATATCCTTACCTATAGCTGTTAAAGGAGGAATGACTCTAAACAGAGACTTTACGTCCGAGTCCAGCTTGGTTTCTGTTATGTCGGGTACAATTTGGTGTTCTCGTCTTACTAGTGCCTTACTAGCACTTACTCTTATGATTTAATCAACGAATGTATTCTCTCTGAATGTCACGCAGTTAATCAATCAGAGGTACAAATAATTATAAAAGTAACATGACCTATGTCTTAGAAGGTGGATTAGCAAATCTATTGTTCGGATTTAGGTGATAATTTACAACAAGTTGCGGATCCTTTTGTCTACCTGTAAGTATCCCTACAACAACCTCATCATTTGCTATCACCCCTTCTTCCCTAAGTTTCTTGACTGCAGCTGGCACAGCACCTGAAGCCATTTCACAATCAAATCCGTTTAGGCCAACAATTGACATACCATCTGCCATCTCCTCGTCATTCACTTGAACTACCAATCCATTAGTAAAATCCAGTGCCCTGAGTGCTTTGACAATGTTAGCTGGCTTGCCAATTTGGATGGCGGTAGCCTGAGTCTTTGGGACTTTCCCAGTTGTATCATGAAACTCATAATATCGATTTATCAGTGTTAAATCAGGCCTTCCGTTATTCCAGGTGAGTTTTTTTCCCTCGAACAAACCATTCACCAATTCGTAAAAAGTATTTGCGCCTTCGGAATTAACAATCACCAAGCGAGGGATTTTCTTAATCCAGCCCCATCCATATAACTCCATTAGACATTTACCGCAGCTGGCTGTATTACCGAGGGCACCTCCAGGATAAAAGATCCAGTCAGGAGGAGACCAATCCAAATTCTCCAATACTCTATAGATCATCGTCTTTTGACCTTCAATTCGAAAGGGATTAACTGAATTTACGGTGTAGCCTTGATTTTCCCTTGCTGCTTTCAATGATGTAGCAAGAGCGACATCAAAATTTCCATTCACTTCAATTACCTGGGCCCCGAATTGAAAAGCTTGTCCTAACTTGCCTGGCGCGACTTCCCCTTTCGGAATATATACACTACAGTTCATTCTCTCATTAGCAGCATACATTGCAGCAGATGCCGAGGTATTTCCTGTAGACGCGCAAATTAACGTTTTAATTCTTAGCATTTTTGCATGTGTTACCGCGGTAGACATCCCATTGTCTTTGAAAGATCCGCTAGGATTATACCCCTCTGGCTGCAATCGGAGTGATTCTGGATTAATATTTGCATATTCTGCTACCTTGGTCATTTTATATGGCTTTGAAAGCCGACCTTCAGCTCCATCAAGAGACACAAGATAAGAAGCACATTCAGTATAGTCTTCACAATCTATATTAGTGAAATTTATGAGATCCCTGAATCTCCAAACGCCACTCTCGTCATATATATTACTTCCATGATCCCTCCGTTCATAAAACCTATCAATAAGTTCTCGCTTTGGTGGATTTGTGTATTGGACGTCTAACAAATTGCCACAAGTACACATATAATTGTCCGTTGAAATGTCGAAGGTTAGTCCACAATCCGGATTTATACACTTCTTGTTGGCCATTTGCATTTGTGGGGTACGCCGATGTAAGGCTCGTCTATATATATAGATAGGTCAGTGATTTCTGTACGCAACAGAAACTTCAGTTAGCGCCAAACTGCGAAACGTCGTTAGAAACCAACTCGACGATATTTGTATGATTCACATATAGAGTTAGTGTGGCTCAACATTCGAATCGAAATTAGAGTCTATCCATATAGGTCACATTATCTTGTTTTTTTGGTCTTTTGAACAGGTTTATCAAATATCTTCAGAACTTGATGGATAACGCCATCCATATCTTCTTCCTTGACATCTGGCGAGACCGCATGGTTGAGTAAATTGTTCACTGTTGTGGAAGTTTCTGAGCTGACTTCTTCATAACTATCCATATCATTGTATGTCTGCTGATAGAGTTTACGCAGGCGAGCAGCATACATCTGGGTTTGATCATTCACGGTTACTTTGTATATACGAGAATTTACCTTGATATTCTCCTCTATCATTCTTTTTATAGCTTCGATTTTGTATTTTAAATACTTGCCTAATTGCAAATTACCTCGCCAAAAAAACACATTTGGAACTGCGGCACAATAATTGAGATTGCCTTTATTCTATTTTCAAATGGTTTGACTTGAAGTAAGGCCATAATAGATCGGTGCTTCGGTTTCTTATTATACTAATGTCAGGAATAATATTACTGATTGTCGTTCTATTTTGTCTAATGATCTTTTATGTATAGCCAGGAGACGTAGAGGATGAGGATGGTGCTGTAAAGAGATTGAAGAATCGTTCCGATATAGAAGTCATGGCTTCAATATTACGAGCAGCTATATCGAACTGGGAATACAAAACCACAATTATGAATACCGCAGTAGTATCTCATTCTCAACTAATCAGATATCTTGCAATAGCTGTAGAAAAGGGACTAATGGAATATTCAGAGACTACCGGTCTTTATAAAACTACTAAGGATGGCGTAAAGTATTTATCAAAATACGAGCAGTTGTTAGTTTTACTACCTGCTATTCCTGATCTTCCTGACCTGGATACTGTTACTGACACGACTCAACAGGACCAACTGAATGAACCTATAAAGGATCGCCTATTCTTTTGACCAAAAAAGTTTGGTCGTAAAATCAGTAAACTAAATCAGTAAAATTTATGATTTATTCACTTGTAAAATAGATAACTATGACGGTATCCCCAATTGGGGATCTGCTCAAATATTTAAATAATAATTCCCATCTTGTATTAAGACAAAAAGTGATATTGAATGAACTTGAAATCAGTAGAAAGCTTAAAGGAATCCTGAATGAAAGCGTAGTCAGGAACTCTTCAGAAAACTTGCTACTTTCAGGTGGACTAGATAGTAGCATAGTCTGTTCTATCTCGCGTCCAAAAAAAACGGTTACGATTGCCTCATCGGTCAATGCACCAGACGTGAGTTATGCCAAGTTAGTTGCAAGCAAGTATAGCAAACAGCATACTCAAATTATACTTAAGTTCGATCAATTATTGGAAGTCATAGATAGTGTTATTCATATCCTCAAGACTTTTGACCCAATTGAAATAAGAAATTCTAGCGTATTATTAGCCGCAATTGAACATGTAAAGATAGATGGTGGAAAAAGCATTATGACTGGCGACGGAGCTGATGAATTATTCGCTGGCTACAACTATTTGTTAAGATACTACGACGACCTAATCAAATTGGATAAGGAACTTAAAAGACTTTGGAAGATAATGAGCTTTTCATCTACTAGAATAGGAAAGAAGATGGGGATAGAGGTCATGACTCCGTTTTTAGATAATGAACTGGTAACTTTTGCTGAATCTCTCGATGTTAACTCGAAAATAGGGTTGAGAAATGGAAGGATATGGGGAAAATATATCCTTAGGAAGTGTTATGAATCAGACCTTGGAGTGAATATTGCATGGAGGATTAAGTATGCTCAAGAACAAGGATCAGGATTCGCGGCAATAAGAAATATTTTGCTAAAACGATGCAAGTACATGGATTCAGCAAATGCAGTGGATAAATCCAAACAGGGAGCACGTATTAGGGATATGGAACAATTATACTATTTTGAAATCTATCGAAAATACTTTCCATTACCAATTGAAGAGCCTTGTGCTGGTGAGCGATGCCCAGATTGTCATGCGTGTCTTCGTGATAATTCAAATTCAAACTACTGTCATACTTGCGGTTGTTTTCCGACAAATAGAATTACGAGGACAATTTAAAATTTCCTATTATAGTCATTTACAGCGTGTCGTAGTCTTATTGATCAGGTGTTCTAGGGTATGAATGTGAATTCGCCCTAACAGCTGATGTCTTTCGTTTTATGATGATCTGATAAGTTGAAAGCGACAATTAATCAAAATATCTTTACTAATCTAGGAAAAGTTTGTAGATACAACGTATTCGAGTAGCGAAGATTTGAACTCATCCAATCACTTCTGCTTCGCAATCTATTTACATGCTCGTTTGGTCGGCCTGCATGACAGTGAACAAGCTTAGAAATGCCTGCAAGTTAGCTCGAAGTCAATTAGTGTACTAGTGTACTTCATTTTTTACTTCTTCTTGGTTTCCCATCTGTCAGCGCTATACGTTTGATCGACTTCTTGATTCTGGAAATTGTCGGGTAACTATAACCCATGCGTCTGTAGCTTTGGATCATTGTTTTCCAGTTTGAAAGTCTCCAAGCTGCTTGGTCAGGAGTTAATAACAAGGTTTCTCTTTTAACTTTGCTTTTCCTTCCAGGCATTAGATAACCACCAGACTGAGCCTTAGCGCGTTGGTATGCGAACTTTAATCCGAATATTATCATATCTGTGGTAAGCGAGCTGAAATAGAATTTAAGATCCCTGTCCTGGAGATCTGTCACCCTGATCTTATATGTTAGTTCTTTCAATAAAAATCACTTTGTATAACCAACAATTAAATTCTTTCTTTCTAAATTCGAGTTGTGAAAGATTTAGGCATTGTTTAAGAAAATCTAGATATTCCATAATGAAACTTTAGGCAAGAGAGATACTATAATGAGAAAAAGATGAATCTAAAAAAGCTAAATTATATTTAATTTTCGAGCAATCGATTCAATTTTTTCCAATGCGATTTTCAATTGCCTCATATCTAATGTGGTGGTAATTGACGCCCTCAGTCTTGCCTTGCCCAATTGAACTGTAGGGTATCGTATTGATTGAATGAAAACGCCCTCTGAAAGAAGGAGCTTCGAGAATTCCACGGTTTTTTTCTCATCGCCTACAACGAGTGGGATAATTTGGCTTCTCAAGCTTGATTTAGCCTTGTCATTGCCAAAACCCATGCTATCTACTTTTGATGAAAAGAAGGCAACGCATTTCATTAGGTGTTCTTGTAGATCACCTCGGTCTGCTATAGGAATAGCTGCTAATGCGGCTGAACATAAATGTGAAGGTAAGCTAGTAGAGTAAATAAATGCCCTAGATCGATTAATCAATAACTCTACGACTTGCTCAGATGCAGACACATAACCTCCAAAACAGCCTAGTGCCTTACTTAAGCTGCTAATATAGATATCTACTGAGTTTATGCCATCCAAGACAAATTTACCTTTATCATTATAAATGAAGTCGCCATGAGAGTCATCAACTACTGATATTGCATTGTAGCGTCCAGCAATATCGTGAATACCTCTTAGGTCGGAACGATCTCCATCCATACTAAAAATCGTTTCTGTGACAAGGATCTTTCTATCTGAAGTGCTCTTGCGAATTAGTTGGTCAAGGTGGTCCAAATCTTTATGTCTGTAAATTACGATTCGTGCTCCACTAAGCCTGCAGCCGTCTATTATACTAGCATGATTATACTCATCGCTGTAAATCGTTGTTGTTTTATTGGCTAAGGTTGATAAGACACCAAGGTTTGCCATGTAACCGCTTGGATAGATTAGTGTTCTAGCAGACTTACGATGATCTGCCAGTTTTTTTTCCAACAGATCTAACTCATCACTATTTCCTGCGATTAACCTTGAACTACATTGTGATATTTGACATAGATTCTTGATGGTAGCTTTTAATACTGTTTTATTTCTCGACAGACCAAGATAGTCATTGGAGGATAAGTTAATTGACTCCAAAGAGCCGTTTACAACGATAGTTGAACGCTTGTCGGTATTAGCAGTGTTAAGTCTCCGGTAAAGGTTTGCATTATTTATACGACATAATTCTTCCATCACAAAACTGAATTTGTCGTTTTTGGATTTAGCTTCAAACCGTCTAGGTTGTAAGACCAATCTCCTTAATCATTGCAATATCTTTTTCTGGAGTGTTGCCACCCACCGTCAAATACCCACCGGTGATAATTCCATTTGCTCCCGATTTTAATGCAGTCTTATCGTCATCCCTGAGATTCAGTTCTCTTCCACCTGCAATTTTTATTATGCCTCTTGGTATAATGAATCGCCACACTGCTATAGTCCGGATAGCATCCACTGGATCCATTCTCGGTTGCGTTGCTAATGGCGTTCCGGTCCTTCCCATCAAGATATTAAGTGGTATTTCGTCTGGTTCCAAGGATTTTATAGAAAATGCGAGTTCTAATCTTTGCCTAATGTCCTCACCCATGCCTATAATGCCCCCACAACACAATTCTAGCCCTTCCTCTTTTACTAATTTGGCAGTAGTGAATCTGTCGCTGAATTCGTGAGTGTTGCAAATATGGGAAAAATAACTTTCAGAAGTTTCGAGATTGTGATTATATCTCTTCACCCCAATTTTTTTAAGCCTTCTTGCCTGTTCTCTTGATATTGATCCTAACGATGCATTGACATCTATATTTAGTGTATTTTTGATTTCATCAATCATTTCACAAATTAGATCAAACTCCTTTTCTGGTGGAGATTTATAAGCACATACTAGACAGAAGCTTTTTGACCCAGATTCCTGTGCTACTTTCGCTCGTTCCAAGACAGATTCTCTGGGCAAAAGAGGATATACATTTATTCCAGTTTCTTTGTAATGCGATGATTGTGAGCAGAAATGACAATCCTCAGGACAATTCCCAGATTTTGCATTAATTAGACTTTCTACGTCGACTTGATTGCCATTAAACGTTCGTGTAATAGTATCCGCACATTTTGTCAAAGTATTTAGATCAGTCGTGTGTACTAATCGCTCGGCTTCTTCGAAGTTCAAGTCGGAACCCGAAGTGACCTTTTCCATCATTTCATGAATGAACGCGGACTCACTATCCATTTTCTTCATACAGGGTCACCGTGGGATATATAATTATCTGCTGAGCAATAGACTCTGGAAATTTCCATTTAGACTCGTATGTATACCGAATGAAGATCTACAGAATTATTTTTAATTATATGACAAACCTCTAGGATGATCATTATATGCAGTACTAGCCTTCCACGGCTCAGTACAGATTATATATGTATTAGGAATCGCGAATTTTCAGTGATAGAAAGCCTACATTATGCCTCTATTATTAACGATTTAGCCTTACATTGAATTGGTTGAAATTCCAATTCAACAAAAAACGATTTTCGGCAATCTCACTTGTCGGGTTATCATACTAAATAAGGACCCATTTATATACAGTATAAATATTAGTTCCATTTTTATACGCAGTTGTATTGTGTATGAATTTATTTTATCACCCCTTTTTGAACTCTGAATCAGGTATGTTTGACTTTTGGATTATTATGGATGCGTTATGAATTTAAAACAATGAACTTTGCAGTAGGGTATGTTAGAGTGAGCACTGGCGAGCAAACAGTACTCAATCAGCGAATGGCTATCGATAGATGGGCATCAGAGAAGGGATTTTATATTATTTATTATTTTGAGGATTCGGCTATTAGCGGAAAGATACCTGCTACACAAAGAAATGCATTTAAAGACATGCTAGAATTTTTGGTACAAGAAAAGGTTGATGCGGTATTGGTTTATGAACTATCGAGGGTAGGTAGAACATTTTGGGATACACTCGATGCTATCAAAGCCATTGAACGATATGCTCCATTGATGTCTTGCTCTCCTAGAGAAACCTTTCTTCAGACTACCGAAGCAAGTGTTAGAAAGTTAATGCTGGGAATACTTACGTGGGTTGCAGAGCGAGAAAGAGAAATGCTGGTACAAAGAACGAAGGATGGAATGACCAGAGCAAGAAACTCTGGAAAGCGCATAGGTAGGCCATCAAAGAATTTGGACAAAGACGATCTAATTAAACTACTGGCAAATCAAATGCCTCGAAGTGAAATAGCTAAAAATTTAGGAGTATGCAAGGCTACACTATACAAAGAACTTCGCAAGCGCGAGTTCAACAAACCTATACAATCTTCTCGATCTTACTCACAAGACTAAAAATAACATCAAGCAAAAGCTTCAAGTCTTTCTTACCTATTGCCAGTGGAGGTATTATGACTAGTGTATTTCCGAGTGATCGCAAAAACACTCCTCTTTCGAGCGATTTCTTAGCAATATACGAATTGGTCTGTGTTCCATCTCTTAATTTAAGAAGTGGCTTCTTTGCTTTGTACAGATCAATGCCGCCAAGGAAGCCCTTTAACCTTATATTTTTGGCTATAGGGGAAGAATGGATTTCTTGCAGCCTTTGGTTTATGTATGCGCTATTCTCCCTAATATGACTTAGCAGCTGATATTTTTTATACATTTGTATATTTGCTATGGCTGCTGCGCATCCTATAGGATGGCCGGTAAAAGTATGACCGTGATAGAACTGCCTGCATTCACTGGACTCTCCCAAAAATGCCTTAAAAACTGTACTCGTTGTTAGAGTAACAGCCAACGGAGAATATCCCCCAGTTAGTGCCTTGCCCAGGCATACGATTTCTGGATAGGTGTCTTGTTCCATATATTCTAGCATATTTCCCAGCCTCCCAAACCCGGTAGCAATTTCATCGAGTATAAGCAGTACATCATATTTTCTACATATCTCTCCGATTTTTCTCTGATAGTTCTTCGGTAGAATTGATACACCGCCGGCTATCTGGGCACCACTTTCCATGACTAGAGCACAAGATTCAGAGGAATTCTCGGCCAAAATGGCTTCTGTTCTTTCAAGACAGAGATTTTCGTAGTCTTGGAAATCATCCTGGCATACTTTAAAGACAGGACATGGAATCTTGATAGCCCTACGAAGTAAAGGTAGATAAGGCGCAAAATACCTAGGTAGATACCCCAAACTCATGGCACCTATAGTATCTCCATGATATCCATTTTCCATAGAAATAAATTTAGTTTTCCTCCTTTTGGCTTTGTTTTTCCAGTATTGTATAGCCATTTTCATTGCAACTTCAATAGCCGTTGATCCATTGTCTGAAAAGAATACATGACCCATCCCTTTCGCTAAACAAATTAACA
>DATBGR010000090.1:0-3741 GCA_036557905.1 Nitrososphaeraceae archaeon
TCTTGCAGATTTATTTTTTTCATTATTATGTCGATCGTCATAAATTATGAAAGCCATAAAGGCTATTCTGAGCTTGTTTTCATCCAATCTCTGGTATACAAATAATCTATTAATTTCACCATCTGTTCGATCCTTGCATTTCCACCGACCTGGTCTTTACAAACTGCATAATATTTCAACAGTATTTCATCTTCCTTACTCGAAATACTTCCTTTTTTCTCGATTAAATCAAAAAATTTGTCTTCCTTCCCAGTATGATCAGTTATAAAAACTGCATATGATTTTAAAAATCTTGCGACTGGTTCCCGAGAATCAACTCCCCTTCTCCATGCCTTTGTTTCCCTTAGAAGCATAAGAGCGATTCTCCTCCCTAACTCGTGCTCAATTAAGAACTTGCGAATATCTTCACCGAATCCATCTTTGTCTTTAGTCTGAGGAAAGTACGCCTTTTCCTCTTTTCCATGATGGAATCTGTCTACAAATTCTTCGATTATTACAGAAATAATCTCAATGTCTTCAAACGGAATGTTCTCATTAGCATATAACTTGTCAGAGCATCGCTGGGCTATGTCGCGTACTCTGCGTATGATTAGATGATCCTGCTTAAGATTGTGAGTCGCATCCAACGTCTTTAGTAATATGCTAAGTTCATAGTTATTAATTGATATATTCGAAGTATCCAGTTCTAAATATGTTCTTGGCTATGTATTGATGATAGCATGATCCGAATCTCGTACTACATTCTTTTATTCCAGCTAATTGAATAAATCATGTCTATGGCCTTTAAATGCAAGGAATGCGGTACGCAATTCGATGAAAAGCGGCGTTTAGAAATTCATAAAAAAGTACATGGGAGAAAGCCTAAGGTAAGCGAATATGGTAGTCCCGAATTTAATCAAGACAGATTAAGGGGATGATGAGATTAAGAAGATATTATTCTGTTAACAAGAATAACCATAGTAAGATGACTTATGGCTACACTTGTTCGTCAATTATAGTAAATTGATATAATAGAATATGGGATTTCTCCTAGTAGAAAAGGTAAGTATATGACTTTTATAGTAATGCGGCATACATGTCCGATTTTATAATCATGCATTATTTTATCTTGGTTGCGCTTCTTGGAATAGCTACTTTGTTGTCTGTAATCTTGTATTTCTCAAGGAGGCAAATGCGGAGTGTTTATCTTTTGATGTAGAATCAAAAATACTAAATGACTTGGATGACTAAATGCATGGGAATACTCGATTGGGTGTTGAGCATTAAGAGCTAATCAGGCCGATTGACAATAATGGTCCAACCTTGACGAGATATGGAGTATGATTGTCGTATCTTGTAAACATTTCCGGAGTGTTTCTAATGCAGACAGACAAAAGTTTTAGAGGATAACTTGGGGATCGGTTGGCTAAGATGATTAAAAAATGCTTTCAAGATGATAAGATGTTATATTGAAATATGGGAAGATATAGAAGTGCAGAAATTGTTCGAGCCTGCTATCAAAAAGTTCATCAATAATGAATTATCTCCGGTGATTAAGATACAAATTTGGCATATACAACTCCCAATCTTGCTAATGTGCCATCTCTACATAGTGAGTTAATAGGACACAACCATTATAATATGCTGCTTTAGATCAATGACTTCACCTAACAAGCAGGAACAATCAAGATACATAGACAGAAAAAAAAGAAATATTCTCTTCATCACCCAACTAACCATGATTATAGTTATGCACAGATCATAGTGCCTAACTAGCTATTTATTGAGACAATAATTATAAAGCGATGTGCAAATTAATTCCTATGCGCGATTTAGAATATTTGACAGGCTACAGTTATCCACAAGCGATTAGGGAATATACTACTACGCTTGAATTCTCCTGAATTGCTGCATCTTTTTATCATTGGTTTGGTGGCAGGAATTTTATCAACTGCTACTATGACTGTGATCGAAATTCCAACATGGAGAAGATGGGGTATCAATGGTGTATTCGAATGGCACGAAAACTATATCATAACAAGACGCTTGAGGGTTTATTTGCACTTGTCAAATACAAAAGATATGAATGTAAAAAATCATTTCAAGGGAATCCTTTTCTTTCATTTCCTAAACGGATCTCTTGCTGGGGTAGCATTCCCATACATTATCTTGTTTCTAATGCCTTCTTTTTCTATAACTATTATGTCCAACTCTTTGTTCGGAATACTTTACGGAATACTATTATGGATTGCTACTCTTGTACCCATTCATAAACCGATAACGGGTTTTCAGCCATGGGACCATCCTTTTGGGCATCTCCCAGCGGTTGCAAGTTTCATCGGACATTTGGTGTATGGCTTGGTTCTTGGCATTTTCGTATTTTTATTAAGTAACATCATGTAAAAACATATACAAGCTCTACTACATTTGACAGGCCAAAGAGCTCAATAGCAAGAAAACAAAGTCAAGGATGTGATGTTGCACATTAAAATGATAGTTGGTTGGAGAACCCTAATTTCTTATTGATGGTTTCCATCATTATCATTATTATTTTAAGTAAACGTATACACCTATACGATTCGCACAACTTTTGCGAAAAGTCGATTAAAGAGCGGTTAGGAATAATGACTCTATTCGTTTTTCGTTGTACTATTAGTACGACCCTGATAGTGGTGTTAATTACGATGCTTGTCCTCAGCCTTCTTGTGTTTTGAGTGTTTGAATTCTATTTCACCCATCTTAAACCCACATCTTTTGCCTGTTATGAACTAATGCTTCATCATCATCATCGTCTATTTACATTTCTATCTCAATATTC
Organism: Nitrososphaeraceae archaeon; assembly: GCA_036557905.1. GTDB lineage: Archaea > Thermoproteota > Nitrososphaeria > Nitrososphaerales > Nitrososphaeraceae > JARBAU01. Next base: position 2,798 of record DATBGR010000090.1, read on the forward strand.
ATATTATGACCATAACTAGGAACAAATAGTATTTATTGATTAATTATAGATATTAATCGTCAATATGAAGTCTCCTCCGGCAAAGCATTCCTCATGCTATCATACCTCTGGCCTTGTGAATTAATAGGAACTACTTGTAAGAATCAGCCTAGAAGTGATAATCTGAGATTTTCGCAGAGTATAGTCATTTTAAATTATAATGTTGCAACTATAGACTTTACCTTGTAAGGATTACTCCTTGTGAAGAAGACTTTGATAATATTATTATCTAATTTTCAAGAATAGTTACTTATAGCTAATAGAGTGATTCCTCTATTCTGAATAATGCGGTATCAATATGTGCGTTTGTAACTAGAGATGGTATTATTAGCTGATGCTGTTTCGCAAGTATTGAATTTATATGATACAAAATTTTCATCCTTTTGTCAATTTTATTTTTCTCCTCGTAGTTCTCGATGAGTTATGTGATTACATCTTGGCGTTGATATGTAGCTTTCATTTGCTTGGTTTTTCTAATAATACCGTATGATTGTTGGTATATTCAAAATTTTTGTAGTTTTACCAAATTTGGTTGTTACTGATTCTGAACAAACGAAGGTTGAACTCGCAATTAATTTGCAAGTATAAATCCAAAATCTATCTATCCCAAGATTACTTGTGGGATTCACAAACTAAAGACGATGATCGCAAGTAATATAGACGATGTTTAAATAACCAATTAGCTGACATTAGATATATTTAACACAGCATATATTCTCACTGCTTCATCCTCTTAATGCGTAACTGAACCTAGTGCGGTCCGAAAAAAAAAGAAAATTCAAAAGACTAGCAATTATTATACTCTAATTTCCCTTGATTCCTTGTGCAACGAGTATGGAATAACATCCAAGGCCACATTGCTCACATATGGGTTTCAGACCCTTGCTGTCAGCACTACCTATACA
>DATBGR010000091.1:0-3937 GCA_036557905.1 Nitrososphaeraceae archaeon
AAAGTTGCAATTTTAACTTTTGGCGATGGATGGAAAAGCCAGTTTACTAATGCAAAGCCAATTTTAGACAAGTATGGATTCAAAGCAAGCTTCTTTGTAACATGTGATAGAATAGGAAGATATACAAGGATGAGCTGGCAAGATTTAGTAACTCTGCATAATGGAGGTCATGATATAGAATCCAAAACCATGACCGCACCTGTATTGACTAATGTATCTGCTAACCAATTAAATTATGAAGTAAGTCGATCTAAAGAATGCTTAACAAGTCATGGTATAAATGCTACAGTTTTTGCTACTCCTCATGGCAAAGGGTCGAATAATGCTACAGTTGTAAATGCAATTTCTAAATATTATGATCTTGCAATAAATGGCTTTTCTAATTTGATGTTTTTACATTGTGATGGCTGGAAGGTATCTTCTCCCAATCAAACAGATTGCAGAACATATTACGATAATGGTACTCTTACCTATGCGAATAGATATGTAGTTAGAGAGTGGAGTCATAACTATCAAGACTCAGCCTACGCACACAATAGCTCAAAGATATTCCAAATATTTGTACAAGCAGTCACTAACCAGACTGCTTATAATGGAAATGGGACTATTGATGCTATTCCAATCGTGGCTTACCATAACATAGCCGAGACAACATCATCAGATTCAGGTGATACTGATTTAGCTTTGTTTGCAAAGGAAATGAAATATATGCATGATAATGGATTTAAAATAATAAGAGTATCGGATCTAGGATATGATGACAAGACCAAGGACTTGTATATTAAAAGAGAGGCACAGCTAAAATAAGAGATACCTCCACATTTTCCTCTAACTCTACTACTAAATAAACCTGAAAAGAATGCGCGCCTTTTAGTTAGTTTAAGAATTTATTCTGATAGGTAGTAAAATAAGATATATCATAACCAAGGGATAGTTTTTCTTTCTACTATGGCGCTTCCTAGTACTTGGACTGAAAGAAATTTACCCCCTTTAGTGGTCTGAAATTTAACGAGCTACAATACCCACAAGCCTTCTATTTGTTAATTATTTTAAAACTCATATATCGCTATTTCCTATTAATACTTGGTGTAAGTACATGCCTACATCATCATCGAAAAAATCAAAGACAAACGTTAGAAAAGTAAGAGACGGTGTAAGTACATATAAACCGGGCATTCAGGATTTTAAAAGAGGAAGCCATGTGAGTAAGAATAATCGGCTCAGCACCGATAGAGAACGAGCAATAGAATCTCAGAGATCTTTGCAGACCAGACGCATGGACAATATTTTTGATACCTTTAGAAGAGATATTGAAGATACGATGATGCCTTGGTCATCATCCTTATGGGGTTTGCGCGTTCCCTCTACACTAACGGCTGAAGAAGAGGATCAGGATCAAACGATGGTAAGAATGCCAATTTTTGATATGGTCGATAAAGAAGACAGATATGAGTTAAAAATAGAAATACCTGGAATCGAAAAAGAAAATGTAAAAGTAAAAGCAACAAAAGACTCGGTAGAAATCTCTGGCGAACAATCTAATGAAGAAGAGTCAGAGGAAAGGGGAAAGAGGTTTGTATACAATGAACGTTCATATAGCTCATTTTATCGCAAGATTCCATTTCCGGACGAGATATTGTCCTCTAAAGTTAGTGCCAAAATGACCAATGGAATACTACATATTGAGGTTCCAAAGAAAAACCCTACAACACTAGAAGAGGGAACAACAGTGGAAATCAAATGATTGCTATCAGCTGAATAATGTTCACCCTTGGTTTCACAATAGCTGACTCTAAATAACTCTGGATATCTCATTGCAGAATAAGCGTCATAATCCAATTTCATTTAGTCATGGCTGGATGATAACGCGTTATTTTCAACAAGACTCCTTTGATTAATCAAGGCTCGTTCTTGCTGTTATTCTCTTGTTGTGGATGTAGAAGATGTTGATTCTTGATTATTATTGGTCTAGACATTATGATAACAACGTAAATCCAGACAATCACCATGACGGCAGTGATGGCTATGACGGCTCTAGAGATAGTGCCAGTGATACTAATGATAATTCGTCCATAGTAGTGAGTGCGACAAATCCACAGGAAATTAGTCCTAACTCGGTAGAAGAAGGTCAAGGCATTATCTAGGAGTCGTCACAGCCGTCACAGCCATCATGTCTACAGAGTCTGGGAATAATACCATAGATATACAGAACTCTCAACTCACAGGCTAAGAAACTATTTGAAATGCTGGAGAAAATTTACTGGTCTTATAAGTACTGATTAATCCTTGATTTAGAAAACTGTTAAGCTGAAAATATTATTAATCAATTTCCTTTATGAGGAACATCCTTATGTTGAATTCCATATTTCGTACTATGGGTGAAAGTAGCCTTACCAAGACTCTAACCTTCAACGAAGGTTAGAGAGAATCCGCAAAGCTATGAAACAGGCAGGATTAGAAGTACGCAAGGAAGTCATAACCTCACGTGATGAAACAGCAAAAAAAGCACAATCTCTATTAGAAATCAAGAATCTCTTGCCTGGCTTTGTAAAGTGGCAACTTCCGGTATATTTGCAGAGAGCATCTCAGCTATTCATAACTGTTGCACCACCAAATGCGAGTGTACCTTCCCACTCGCATGATGAAGGAGATGGAATTCGATTCATTGCAAGTGGCTCCATTCAATACAACGGAAAAGAACTAACTGCGGGTGACTGGATGTTTATTCCAGCTGGGACAAAGTATGAATTTAAGACCGGTCCGGTGGGAGCCATGATGTGTTACTGCTATTGCTGTTGCTGTGCACCGCAAACACAATAAAATATATCGTATCGAACAATCTAACTTTTTTTAGCAATCATGTCTATGACAGGAAATACAGATTATCCAAATTCTACCAATCCTGCCAAATCTTATATTATGTACACTACAGTATTGCATCCCAAGAAACCTGCACCATTTTTATTGTCCCGATATTCCGATAATTCCTAAAAGCCCGCTCTCCCAAGCGCGGCATATGGTCAAAACACATCAAAATCATAGTCTGCTTTAGCACACACTGCATTGACACTGATTAATCATAGTTTTTGTAAAACTTACTTCTAATATAGATATGCGGCGCGCCAATGGCTAAAGATGCCTAGACAACTTGTTCACCGCGAAGAGCTAGGCAAACTCATAGCCAAAACAAGTGGCGCCATTTCAAAGATCACTGATTCAAATTATATAGTCAAATCAACATCTGGTAACAAGACTTATACCGTCACTGAGACTCAATCAGGATGGACCTGTTCATGTTCAGATTATGCTCGTTACAATGCCAAGTGCAAGCATGTATATGCAATTGAATTTTATCGTAGTCAAAGACCGAGTAGTTACTGAATCAAATAATTAGATGGACTACAACTTCGAAGAAAGATGGCTGAATATTTAACGATGGCTCGAGCAACTCAGGTGGCTCAAAAGGTATTGATCCTGGGAGTAATAACAAGGGAATCTTTCTTGGCTGATCAATTGTAATAGTTGGCTCTGTTTAAATCAAATTTGACTTGATTTGAAGGCCCAAGTCTATATGAATCACGTCAGACATCACGCAAAAATCAGATTGTCGTTGGTCCGGGTTCGGTGGGATGCAATACACTAATGTATGTAATCCACTTCTATATACAACTGATGAGGAAGGTTAAAAACGAAACCTCATGAAATCAATTTTGGATCGCCGCCTCCATTAATTTACAGTCCTGAGGTTGACACTTTGAACTTGAACCAGATTTTTGTCTTAGGCAGCAACACTAATAACAATCAATCAATATTATGGAATAGATTCGACCAGTCAACCTCTATATGCCTTCTCATTAGCTTTTTTGCATTATTAACAATTTTTGTTGTGTCGGGGTCGCTCTTTATTAATTCAGCTAATTCATTTTCGTTCCCTACA
>DATBGR010000092.1:0-6625 GCA_036557905.1 Nitrososphaeraceae archaeon
AACTAATAAGTGATTTTCGAAAACTACGTCTTATATTATATACATGTATTTTTGCGACGTCCCTTTGAATATTTGAATATTGACCTCAATTAGGATTAACTCGCAAGTCCGAACTAAACTGGTATGTTACAAGTTTATCCAAATCGTTATAGGACAGAAATGCCAATCCTTATTATTTTTATAAAAAATATAGGATCAGATTACAATATTTTAGATATACTATAAAAAAAGTATCTTTCGAATACAATATGATCGAAAAGTTTATTAATTGTGTATTGACATATTAAGCTAACCAACAACATACACTTAGAAAAGATGGAGACCCCCCTTGCTAAGATCTTGGTCTTTGTAGCCGAGTGCGGCAGCGGGCTTTCTCTGTCCTTGATATGGTAGTTTTTGGTTTTTTCCGCTACAAATTTCGAGTAAGTAGACGGGCAGGTCAGGTTGAGATAAACTACACTGTGATATCTTATTGGTCGGATTGGTGTTATTGGCTCCCAGGAATGTTGATTGTCCTAGTCCGTCTGAAAAGAATCGTCAATGAGGATAACTTCCAATTCAAGATAGATGTGTTTTGAATTGCTCTTGCAACCATATCTTTGCTGATTTACTAATTTACTAATTTTACTAATTTACTTTCACTAATCGGAATTGTGATAAATGTATTCTACTAGATCTAGCAAATGACAATAATCTTATCTCGAAATATTACATATATTCAAAATATCTGATGATTGTATCGTTTGAGAACGAGCGCTTTATTAGAGGCCTTTTTCTCGGAAATTAGTGCTTCCTTCAGTCATATTCTATGTCATACTTTGAATATTCTGCTGATCATAACTAGCTCTGGTCCGCTTGTTGAGCTACCTACAATCACAGATTTAGAATTAACAAGCATGCCGTAGGACAGAAACGGAATTCCACCATTCACAGTTACTGGTTCTACTGGGACTTTAAGTATATCTGAAATATTGTTAATTTCGTCATCTGAAGCCTTGGGATGTACCGCTGCACCTTGATTAGTTGCCACGATAGCAGATCCAACCTGTCCATATCCAGCTACAGTCATAGTGTTTGTAGGAACATCTAAAACTTCCTGAACTTGTTTGAATACCTCGTTTTCAAAAAGCGGCGATATTATCGCTCCCTTATCGTTGCTTGAAATCAAATTACCGATAGCAGTAAATTTGGTCTTCAGACGTTCAACCATTAGTCCGCTAGCCTGTCTAAGAATTGTAATTTCTTCATCAAGAGCTGTAAATGGCACTAAAATACCGTTGTTATTCATGACCACCATCGCACCAATAAGCCTAGTACCTGCAATCGATCCGAAGATCTCTTTATCAATTTGTAAATATTCCAAGAACTTTGCAGTTTTGGTGGATGGGATTCCAAAGGGTAATATCATAAGCCGATCGTTTGTCTTCACGAATAGCCCAATGTTTGGGCTTTTGTATATATCATATCTATAAATTCCCAATTACGGAAAATTTTCAATATGTTGTTCATATGAACTTATTGGCCCACAAGACAATCCATTCTCTCTATCCAATGTACTTTTTCAGTTGTGTAATGACATCAAGAGTGTGTAAACCAACACAACAACGTGATTTGAGCAGTACCGAGCTATGTGTCATCGACATCCGTATCAATTCATGCCGTCTATGTATGGCTGCCCAAAGTCTAATAATATTAAGCTAAATGAATAAGTCAATAATAACAATAATAATTTAAACATAAATGCTGAGTGGGCTCATATTTAAGGCTCTTCGGGGAGCTAATCTTTATTCTGATTCAACAGACGGCATTAGGTTGAAAGCCAAGTTCCGACATACTTAAACGATATGAGTCTCAGGAATAATCTGCATAATGCCGAGGAATAGCTTTTACAACCGAGACATCGTATCAATAAAGGATATAGACAAACAAGATTTGGAACGTGTATTTTCATACACTGACAGACTACGTGACTTCACTCCAAATGAGAAGAGTGAATTAGGCAGAGGTAGAGTTCTTGGTTCAGTTTTTTATGAACCTAGTACTAGAACCAGAATGAGCTTCGAAGCAGCAATAGCATCGTTGGGTGGAAGCTCGCTTGGTATATCTGATCCCAAGGCATCCTCAATAGAGAAAGGGGAGAGTCTTGCGGATACAATCCGGATTATGGATCTATATTCAGATGTTGTTGTGTTACGTCATCCTTTAGACGGTTCAAGCAGATTTGCATGTGAATTATCAAAAAATCCTGTAATCAACGGAGGGAGCGGCAGTGAAGAACATCCTACACAGGCAATGCTAGATCTATATACTATTGTTAAGGAAAAAAGAAGAATAGATGGACTCACTATAGGGGTAATAGGGGACCTCAAATACGGCAGAACTGTATATTCTTTGTTGTATGGTCTTTCATACTACGATGTGAGAATTCATTTAATCTCTCCCGTATCTCTAAAAATAAGGATGGAATCACTTTATGAAGTCAAAGATAAGTTGAGAGTACAGGAACACACTACCCTGGAGGACATCTTATCTAAACTCGATATCATCTACGTTACCAGAATTCAGAGGGAAAGATTTCCAGATTTACAAGAGTACGAAAATGTCAAAGGGTCATATATAATTGACACTGAAGTTCTCAGAAGGGCCAAGAGTGACGTATCGATTATGCACCCAATGCCGAGAATGGATGAGATTTCACAATCTGTAGACAACACTGATAATGCTATTTACTTTAAACAAGCAGCTTATGGCAAAGATTTGAGAGCAGCTTTGTTAGCAATGATTTTGAATGAAAGCATTTTCTAATAACAATAGAAAATTAGCATTCTGGAACAAGATTTGACTACGGTTAACTAAAAAATTGGGCGCTATTGTTTCAACTAAGTACTGTTCAAGCAGCAGTCTCTCAAGGTAAGTTGACGGCTAGAATTGAGAAAAATTACATAGAATTATACAGCATATATTAACATTCACAATTTCTGTTGCTCAATTTAGATTTAACTGCCTGAAACCTAGAATGAGACACTATGGCAAAAACGCCTGTCAAGAATTGGGCCATACGAAGTTATACTACTTTCAAGAGCATCGGCCTGTAGTTACATTTACATTTAGACCCTGAAGTACATTGCTCAACTATATAGTTATTGTGTTAGACGTGCTTGCTTGCTATTTTATTTTTTGTAGAGATCTTTGATTGAGTATATTATTCAAGATGGTCAAATCATACAATCCGGAAAGATTAGGCCTTTCCTTTCCTTTAGCCAGAAAACCAAGATCATATGCACTATTTGCTGACTGAAGCAGGGATGATTTGATTGGATCGTATGTAAATGTTAGCCTTGACCAAGCATCAGTTAATTCATCTTGCTGTATAGTTCTGCCGGTAATATTTTTCAAAGCTTGATTAAATAATTTAATTCCCGTATTTTTATTCTTATTTAGCCAGATTGTCTCATCAATATTGGCTGATAAAAATTTTTTGATAATATCTGGATTGTTCTTAAGATAGTCACTCCTAGCAATAATATTTGCAGTTATAAACTTGCCATCTGGCCATAAGCTTCTTTCATCCACTAAGATTCTGCCGCCGGCTTCCTTTACTAGCCGAGCACCCCATGGCTCAGGTACCCAAGCACCATCGATCTGCTTTTTCAGAAACAATGTAAGTATGTCTGATGGGGTTGCCTGAACCACTGTAACATTTCCTCCGTTATCTTTGGTTTTGAATCCGCTTTCTATTATGTACTTTCTGAGTGCCACATCTTGGGTATTGCCCAACTGTGGGGAGGCAAAGATTCGATTATCAAGATCTTTACGTGAATTGATTCCTGATTCATTTCTAACTACGAATACAGCTCCACCGCTTGCAGCTCCAGAAATTACCTTTAGTCCATTTCCATCAGATACAACGTAGCCATTTATCGTAGGATTAGGACCAACATACGCCACATCTATCTGATTGGCAAACAAGGCTTCAATAAGTGAAGGGCCTGCACTAAACATCTTTGAATCTATTTTAATACTATCGCCTAATGCTCTTTGAAAGCTTCCTGTCTCCAGCCCTATAAGGGCTTGAGCATGATTCAAATTTGGAAAATAACCAATTCTCAGGCCGTTTGACGGCTTGGTATCGATACCACTAGATGTAGATGAAGGCCCTGCGCTATATATGATAGAACTCAACATGACTGCAAATATTATCCCAGCCGAAATGCCTAATTTTATTCTAAAATCCATTAATAATTAACTAAAGTAGTTAAACATTAGTGCTATTAAATGTGTTTTAAACGGAATACGATCCACATATACTAGGCTCCCATTTTCTACAGTTCAGACCTCAATATCTAGTGACCTAAATCTTCCAAATAGATTCATCATAATGAATGCAGATCAGACACCAATGTACACGATTATGCTTGTGTAGCGGATTGAATGCTTATTTTGGAGGCACTTCATGTACGAGATCATCAGCAAAGATATTGGAATAGCTATTTGATTTTGAATAAGTTTTGCCTAAAGAAAATACCCCTTTCTATAATCATATTAAAATTCTGAAACGAAGCATATTTTATCTGGAAAGTGGGATTACCATGGAACAATTTGAAAATACTAGAGTCACCTTCTGTCTTGCTAAATTGTAAAATATCAATTACTATGATAAAACCCTTCGACGAGTGTGAGAATATGTCTTATGCATTACTCTTTCACCCAATTGCTTCAAGTTATATTCTATTTGCAGAACTAATAGCAAGATTACATACCGGTCTGCTGTGTTATCTACATCTGTTTGAATAACCGTTACCCTCGACGTAAGCACAATGCAGTTTTATGAAAATGAGATCTATTACATTCGGCATTAATGCGAAATGGTATCTAGAGTTGGTTTCTACAAATCAGTAGAGGAATAATCGCATTTGATATATCAAGTTTCTTGATGATTAATGAAAATGGATCTATGCCTCATAATTGGCAAATAAGCAGCAGATCAAAGTATTTATAATTTCTAGAGGCAAATTAATCTAGAATTCCCATTAGTTGTCAAAATGGATTGTTATTTTCTAATAACATGACCAAATCATTTTATATCACCATTGAATAATGCAATTGATATTATATTGCAAGCTGCAGATCTGAATAGCGATGATGGCAATCGTAGACTAATAGATGACGTCAATCTTAAAATTATTGACATTTTAAACAAGGACTCTTCAACGCCTTTTGTGAATATAGCCAAACAGATCGGGGTTTCAGATGCTACCATACATATAAGAGTCAGGAGAATGATATCTGCAGGCATAATAAATAGATTTACTATTTCTGTGGACAATGGCCTATTGGGTTACGATCATCTTGCCTTTATGGGAATTAATATTGAACCGGGTTCAGCTGACAGTATTATTTCCGATTTATCGACAATTGACGAGGTCTTAGAAATCCACGAAATGCATGGAAGATTCGATCTGCTCTTAAAAATTCGCGCAAAAGATTTGGAACAGATGAGAGACATTGTTGAAAATAAAGTTAGAAAATTACCACATATACTAGAAACAGAATTAATGACTGTATTAAAAACGGAAAAGGAAGAACAAATGATTTCCTTGGATAATGATATAGCATTTAGAGATAAAATTTCCATGCGATAACTTTATCAATTCTCAGAATACTTAGTTTCCAAACTCAAATTTATTTTTCGGTAAGATACATATTTTAGTATTAATGAAATAGTATTCAATTCTAATATTTTTTTATATAGTAGAATTCTTTTTTGTTCAAATAGGAGTAATTGATATACATATTGTTCTAGAAATGGAGATCGTAAAGCCATCTTTGAATTGGGATGAGATAGTGCAGATGAAAAGACCAGTTAGAACTAGTGACCAAACTTTTTGCGGAAATGTTATGGCAGAGTATAAAGACAGCTTGATAGTACTTGATGGTAGCGTCGTGAAGTTACATATGTACATGATTCCGAAGTCAAAAGTTGATTCCTTCAGTGAGCATCATCTTCATTTAAAGATCCCGAGTGACAAACTATCAGTATTTGACTTTTAGTATACGACAATTTGTTTTCGAGATTCGTAAGACTATAAACTAGTTCTATTGATTGTGGTCTGCTAACGGAGGGCTCGATGATAGTATAATATTTACTTACAAAGAGTCCACAGGTGTTCGCCCCCATATAACAGATGACTGAGATAAATGATAGATGGACAGATCGACGACAAAAGCCCATCGCAATCAAATTATGCGAACTTTAGTTTACTTCCTGATGGTAACAAACCTTTATTCCGTGATAGCTCAAACAATTTCGCAAGTGCTTTTTCGCCATTAATACCCAAGTCTACAGTTAGGTCATTTACGTACATTTTGATAAATCTTGTTATGATATCCTTTGATTGTCCTCTGCTGTAGCTCATTGCATAATTTACCGCTTCATCGATATTATTTATACCGTAAAGTATTGAATTTCTCAAGAGATCTTGAAAGGCATCTATTTGCGGCTGATTCATTAACCTACTACTTGCTATATTGATTCCTAGAGGAAGAGGTAATCCATTGGTTTCAGCGTACCACCAAGCTCCCAGATCCAGAACTTTGTCAAACTTCGACTTGTCGTATGTAATCT
>DATBGR010000093.1:0-11534 GCA_036557905.1 Nitrososphaeraceae archaeon
TTCGGATTGGCAGCCTTGTTGGCGATTGTAGTAGGTGTATTGGGATATATATTTATTAGCATACAGGGACCAGCAATTCGTTTAGGGCCTTGATCACTTCCCTTTTTTGGGGTCTGATATATGAATACCACACACTTTTTCCACTCCTCTCTATGTTCCATGGATTAAATTTCTATAAATATTTGCCGTGTTGATTTATTGCAGGAGTTCAAAAGAATTCAAGATGTCAGTAAAAATATTTGCATAGTTTGAATATTGAGATTCATTAGTAATACATGAGATTCTGTAGATCCTATTTCCAGTTACTGTCCAAGCGACTATGTGCCTTGATTCACTTGGTACACCAATCGTAGCAGCAGAATCATTGTTAAATTGGGTTTCATTCAAATAGACTATTTTATATGCATTATTCCCTGATAGAAGATACGGAATCGATTCTATTATCGCGACGCGAAATCTCTCATCTCTTCCCGTTGTCACTGAGTTAATCTTCTTAATTTCTTGTTCAGAGTATTGATTTAAGGTATATTTAGTTTTTGGGGATAGATTTGTGACTGAAATTGTCAAGATGGCGTCGTGGTTTGGCGATTTGATGATACTAGTCGATTCGTTATCATATGTTATATTCCAATCAGAGGGATATGAGACTCTGAATCTTTGCAATTTTTGCATCGTATAAACACTAGAGTTTAAAATTTCTGGTCTAAATACACTCGTCAGTGCTTCTAGTGTCATACCATTTCCTATAGTCAAATATAGACAAATGCAAATAGCAGCTAAAGGAGGAATAGAATTTCTATTCATACTTATTCTTCACACTAGCTTTAATCTATTTGCAAAATATTGTTTATATAAGTCAGTTAACTATATCAATTAACAACGTTAAATTACTGTAAAATACGCCAGCACTAAAATCATTTAGTATAAGAGCTAATGAGAATAAGGAGAATTAATTCAAATTATATTACTTTTATTGGGAGCGCTACATGTGTTTTTGTACTTGGGTCATTATTTTTTGCAGTAACAACCTATGGACTTGCTTGGTCTAATAATATGAAAATCAACATAGCTAATGATAGTATCGGAATAATTCGGCTTAATGATAACAACACGACTGAAGATAAGATGGCCGTAATACTTGCCTTTGATGACGCATGGAAGAGTCAGTTTACTTTTGCTAAGCCAATTCTTGACACGTATGGATTTAAAGGAAGTTTTTTTATAGTTTGTAATTACGTGGGAAAGAATCCTGATAGGATGACATGGGATGATGTTCAAACGCTGGAAAAGCAAGGCCATGATATAGAATCACACAGCATGAATCATATTCCACTAGATGATCTTTCTCAACAACAGCTGAATTATGAAATAGGACAATCAAAACAATGTATTATCGATCATAGTGTTGGAACGAATATTAGTAGTAATAATACTACCACTAATAATAATAAAGATGTCCCTATTTTTGCCTACCCTTTCGATATAGGCCATACAAATATCACAGTGATAGACACTGTAGCTAAATTTTATCAATTTGGAAGAACCGGAGATAAGCCTCTCGCATACTTGAATTGTGATCTATCCTTAGAGGATAAAAAAAATGGTAGTATTACCCAGAGTGATTATGTGAATGGAAAGTGTGAGAATAAGTCTTCGATAAGCATCAGTAGCAACAATAGCATAACCAATATGACTAGCACTACCTCTTTTGACAAACTCGAAACGGTAAATAAATATACTATTAGAAGTTGGACTCACCATGTTCACCATCCAAAAATATCATATAACAGCTCTCAAATGTTTGACCAATTTATACAAGAGGTAAACAGTCAGGACAAATACAATGTCGATGGAAGAGTAAACACTATTCCAATTATAACCTATCACAATTTAACTAATTTTCCCATTGCAAAGTATTCGAGAAACGAATACAATACTGATGCAAATCTATTTTCAAGAGAAATAAAGTATTATACGCTAACCATTTCATTGTACTACCTATGTCTAATATCAGGTTTGACGAAATTAACAAGGATCTATATTTGAATATCTCTAAATGACAACATTATAGCGGGAATATTTACGACATTATGTATATAATATCAAGATAATGGTAATAAGAAAAACCAATCCCGGAGCCTGAGCAAAAGTTTATCCATTAAGTTGGTTGCCTTGACCAATATTATAGGAAGTGTTGCTATAGTCTATATCTCGGCAGTTTATTTTTACTCGATTAATGTTCCTATAACCTTTAGAGCCGGAGTTGATAAATTCGGAATAACGAAAATCTATTCTATGAAACTAGGCAGAGAAGGGTGATATATGAATACTGATCCAGAGAATGATCTACGTTTTCGCTTAGCGTCACTGAACTTTATTAGAAATCGGGATGGTACATTTAAAGTCACATCTACGGAAGTACAGCTTGGTGTCTATGCATCATCAGGTTATGATCAGAATCGAATTGTTACTTTGGATCAGATGCAATTGGCTCAAAAAGGATTTATGCAGAATTCTAATTGATTGGAAAAATGTCGAGATGACCGGATAGTTCTAAGTCAGTAGTTTTACTAATTCAGTCCGCAACGGTCCCGCGACGTAGACCTAATGTCGCGTGGCGGCATTCATACTAATAATATCCCATGCGAGGGAGGGCACTTCCTATCACTACAACTTATATAAAATAGGAAGAAGCAAATTTGAAAAAGAGCTAGAGTTTAGTAGTGCTGTCTATGCAACTGAAAATCTAGAAGAAAAAAGTGACAATTTCTTTAGAAGGAAGATGGGTACGAATCAAAGCCATTTTTTACAATAGAGGGGATGGAACGGTAAGATTGGAGCAATGGATAGATGGCGGACCTAATAACACATTGATCCCTAGTAATAATTGGCATAAGACATTAGATTTACAGACACAGGAACATGGCAAGCAGCCCAAAATAACTGTGGCGGAAACGTCAATACAATCATAACATGAGAGGTCCTATAGCGATCTTTAGGTGGGACAATATTGATGATATGGATATCAAATTTTTAGTGTGAGGGAGATTAAGCCGCCAATATTGTAATTTACTCTGACCTATTCCACTAGTGCAGCTAACTCGGTGCAAAACATATAAGGTTACACGATGGTCACTAGAATAACTGGAAAAGGAAAAAGGAGACAATTTAAATACAATTTCAAATCTCATGTCAAAATCAAAAAATAGATTGGACAAAAGATGAGATACTACGTGATGTAAAGTTTGTTGACCTAATCAAGGCTACTTTAATGCTACTAAATACTGTTTTACACCACAAATCAAACCAGATCAGATTACGTTACTCTCTTTTAGAGAGTAAGATTATCTTCGTTTTTCTTAAATAGTATTCGACGATATCATTTATGGTTAAATTAAAATGGTTTTCCATGATCCTAACATGCTAAATCCATTTGTATTATTTGGCTCACACCACTCGGCAGTGGCCTGTCTTTTAACTTCAGCTATTTCAGCATCATTAGCATTTACAGTTTCCTGGTCGTTTTACAGATCTTATAGATTTTCTGGTCTTAGCTATCTTATAGCCATTCCAATCGGGTTCGCATTCTTGGGCTTGTCTTTTATATTCGAATATTTTAGCTTGATATACAGATTTAATGAGTTCTTGTATCCAGAGTTATTTTGGATCCAATTAATCCTTCAATCTAACGGACTAGCACTAATTGCCGTTTCGTATAGATTTAAGGTCAGTTACTACAATGATATTCTTTCTGTATCAGAGCAAGAGCAATGTTTGAATACAGACGCTCAACTTGGTAGACACAGTTCCCGCGTTCGTCTTAGCAATAAGATAAGGAAGACGATAACCGGAGGTCTATTCGTAGGAATAATTTTAATGACTGTGATAATTCCTATTTCTGATTTAACACTTTCACCTTATCTTGATTATGCAAAGCTTGCAGATTTAGCCGTATACATGAATATCTTTAATATGGTAATTCTTGGCTACATACTGAGAAATGTTGTACTTTCCTTAGCTGAAAAGTTCAATCCTAAAGTTGTTCTTACTCTAGCATCATTTGTATTACTTTGGATGGCTGAGTTCTTTGTCTTGGTAACCTATTATACATATAGTTCCAGCTATCTATTTCTGTCTATACTTACTAGATTGACGGGCCTTTTTATTTTTATATATTTAATCTACTATGCCAAATTTTATGCATTGAAAAGGATAATTTCGAAAATTGAGACAAGATAGAAGACATAGACACAAACTTCAGCTTTTTTTTGAAATACTATGTGCTATTGAAGAGGACCGAATTAGTAATGGAAAAGCAAAGCCCACTCATGTGCAGCATTTCTCAAGACTTTCCTATGACAAACTGATGAATCACTTTACTGAATTAGAAATAAAAGGAATGATTTATCGCGATGATAATGGTCTTATATCCATAACGAGTAGGGGCCTGAAATACATCAAACAATATTCAGAATTAATAACATTCATAGACAATGTGTCTTTATGACTCTGAAAATGCTGTAAATGATTTGGAGATGACTCTCCCCTAAATGCGGGCTAACTGAATGCAGACAAGAGAATTTTGCTATAGTGACTAATTATCTTCTCAATGCTTCCAGTGGTGATAGGCGAGATGCCTTCCATGCTGGGAATAGACCGGCAGCCAAGCTTAATCCTACTGAAATACTCCAAACCGTCATGAGATCTCGTGGAACAAAGACGGGAGTGATGTGAGGTGATGCGTTAGCACTACCGCCACCTCCGCCCCCGCCTCCTCCTCTGTGATCGCCACTACCACCAAACCCGGAAGTTAGAATGTATGCTCCACCAATACCACTTGCTATCCCTAATGTAGCTCCCAAGAAACCAATGAATAGAGCCTCAACTAGAAACAGTACTAGAATAAATCTACTCTTTGCACCAATCGCCTTCATAGTCCCTATCTCCTTTGTTCTTTCAGTAACAGATGTGTAAAGTGTAGTTATGATTCCTACAGCACCTACAAGTAATGCAATAAATGCTATTGCGACGGTAAATGCGCTGTTTCCACTTTGAAATTGCTGCCTTGTTTGCATTATTGCTTTAGGAACCACTATTCCTATATTTTTACCATATATTCCAGTAATCTCCTGTTGGACAGTATCGACATAATCTGCAGATAATGCAGCAATAATCACCTGATCATATTTACCAGCCTTGTGGAATAACGAATTACCACTGGCTTCATTAATTATCACAGCTCTGTCTATCTGATTATTGCCAGATGGTTGGATTATACCACTTATAACAAAGCTCTTTGATTCATCCTTTGTTTGTCCGGTATTAGTATCAACATAGCTAAATGTCGCTCTTAATGTCTGACCAACAGTTACAAACGGAGTCGACATACCTGGAGGATGAGCTATGCTGTCTCCTACAAGCATTGCGGAGGGATTATTTGGTTGTATTGCTGATCCTTCAACTAGTTGAAGCGATGGGTTAATTAATTTGACCTTTTGTGGATCCATTGCTATTATCTGTGAGTTCACAATATTTCCCTGTGCATTGAGCTTTAGAGACCCTTGATATGCCGGGACTGCCTCCTGAACAAAAGGAAGTGATTTTAATCGATTTACAACCTGAGTATTGATAACTATGGTCGGTGTTGCTGAAGATCCGCCACGGAATCCATTTTGACCAGTGGTGACGAATAGTATGTTTGGTGCAAGTGAGTTCATCTGTTTGTTTAAGAAGCTAGCCTGACCTGCACTCATA
This sequence comes from Nitrososphaeraceae archaeon, assembly GCA_036557905.1. Lineage (GTDB taxonomy): Archaea > Thermoproteota > Nitrososphaeria > Nitrososphaerales > Nitrososphaeraceae > JARBAU01. The sequence continues at coordinate 5,755 of DATBGR010000093.1, forward strand.
CTATTAAGTGCCACCATTAACGCACTCCCCACAACAACCATGAGTATTGTTAAAGCAGATCTTGCCTTTCTATCCTTAAGTGCGTCAAAAGACAAAATAAATATCTGCTTAATATTTTTGCGACTTTGTAGATTTTTATTTTTATCAATTTTTGAAGCGTATACGGCAGACCCATTCTTGGTTCTATTACTTGTTATACTTTTAGAATTGGCAACGTTGCTGCTTTTATTATTTTCTTTATTAATTTCGCTGACTCCCAATTAACAATAAGTCACTTTCCTGATCTATTAAATTTAATAAGAAATAGATTGAACAGGTACACTCAGAATTTCCGCTTCAGATAGAATATTAAGTGCGTTAGCCTGGTATCCATCTATATGTATATGTATACTGTCATTATTTTTTACCAATATAATTCTGGTGATAGATAAATCAATCAACTAAATCAATCGATCTATTTTTAGATCAAACTTATAAAAATGATCTGATATATTCGACGAATGTACTGCGCCAATTTGTATTTCGCCATAAGAGAAAAATTCTTTACGAACTAAAAGATCCTAAAAACCACTATCTAGATGAGTAGTTTTCGAAGAATAATGGTAATACCTTTGCAAGCAAGCAGCATATAATACCAAATAATGATGATTATCTGAAAAATGTCAATTAGAGGTCATATATGCCACTACCTACTATTACAATTACCGCTGTTAGATCCAGTCGAATCATCTGGGCAAAAATTGATACTGGCGGTCGACACGAACGGGATTTCATGACATCTAACAACGGAGTGACATATGCTTCGTAAATGTACGATCTTTATCCCTATTAAGAGCTGATCATAATTAAATTATTGACCCGCTAATATTATGCTCATTTCTTTGTACCATTTTAACAAGTCGTTTTTGACAAATAAGGCCATACCGAGCCATACAGAGCAGAGTTACTTTCTGAGATATCAAGTTTTTAGCGCACGTATAAAACAAGATACCAAATAGCGTACCGTATATCCTTAATGGGAGTAAATTAGTTAGATAACAATAGGGAGGAATCAATTTAAAGTATGAGTTAAGCTCAAATTATCAAGAATAGCTCATATGTTCAACGACTATATAGTTATCCATAAATCGCATTTAAAGAGATTAAAGGAAGTGTCTGTACGCGCAGTTAATACGAATAGAATCGTCTTTCCAACTTGTTTTCTTGTAGCTTGTATACTCACTATCTTGTTTTGTAGCCTTTATGGTAATAACAATTATAACAATATTGTTACTAACAAGGCATTTGCTGCATCGATTGGTGGAGATGGACGGATCGGAGTGCCATCACAAGCGCAACACCAACAGCAGTCAACTCCCTTACAGCCGAATATTGATGCCAAGACCATTTTCGAGACAAAGACTGCCGTATTAGGAAACAACGTGAAAAACCTTGTCATTTTAATTCCGAATGAGGCGCATCATGGCAATGGAGAAGCTAAGGAGGCCAGATTCATCAATCAATCATTCTTGCCTCAAGAAGTCGTTATAAACAAGGGAACACAGATAATCTGGTTTAGCGGTGACGTGAACCATTTGCATAAAATCCTACTAAACGGAAAATCAACTTCCTTTAGTCCAAACCCGTATGATAGTGGGGGTTTTGTTGATAGCAATGCGTCCACTCCTGTTGTTTTTAATGATATAGGTAAGTATGTGTATACTAGCCCAGATGTGAGCCCAGAAGCAGCAAGGAAAGGATTTGTTATGAGGGGAGAGATAAATGTTGTAGATCAGGCAAATAAATTGATGACGACATCAAATACAAATAATGAAACTAATGGCTTGGCATCTGCAACTACAACACCTTCACCAAATGTCGACAAGACTAAAGGCACTAGTACCACTAACGATATAAAAACAGTTGGTGTTTACATGATTCCTACCAAAAAAGCTGATACTTATCTTTCACAATTCAAAGAAAAAGGACTTACAGTAGACAATACCTATTCTTTCAGAGATGTACGAGGCTTAGCAAGAGGAACTAATTCTCAACAAACACTCCTAGTATGGACTGCTGGTCCAAATATGAGCTTAGATAATGTACTTTCAGCATTAAAAGAAATAACACCGACACTGCCATACAAATAATCATTTATCAAGGCGTTCCACATGCTTAAACCATTTTCCAAAGTAAGGTTTCTTATTTGTCTTTTACTTGTTTTGAGTGTTGCCTCATTGGTATCTTTATCCTTTAAATCGATAACGGCAACAGCAGTAGTAGCAAAAGAACCAAATTTGTTAAATCAAACTCAGATCATGGATAAAACGGATACTCGTAACAACACTTCATACACTTTCTCTTCCCTATCCTCCCTCACTTCATCTACTGCTTATTTTTTACAAAATACCGACAATAATACCTCCAACAACACGAATGCAAAGCCTATTTCTCTTGCGAATTATGATAAATTAAAAAATTGTAATACCGATACTAGCAAAAGACCATCGTCACTAGAATATCTTACTTATTTTAATTGTGGGCATGTAAAAGTTGATTCGTTAGCCGGTGGTAAGCAACAAGTTACAAGATCTTTTGCCTTAATCGTTAAGGAAAATCAGTCTATACCTATTGCAGACAATGGCCTAAAGTTTGATGGAGCATGGACATTTAATGGCACAATTCCTGGGCCAACCATGAGGGTAACAGAAGGTGATTTGGTAAAGATAACTCTAATAAACAGCGTGGGAAACAACCGCTCTCACTCATTACATTTGCATTCTATTCATCCCTCAGATATGGACGGGGTTGAAGGTGAGGGTGGTGCAGTGGCACCGGGCCATAATTACACTTATACATTTGTTGCCCAGCCATACGGTCTCTATCCTTATCACTGCCATGTTACCCCAGTAGATCAACACATCAACAACGGTCTCTACGGCGCTTTTATTATCGACCCCAAAGTTCCACGTCCTGCTATGAAAGAAATGGTGATGTTGATGAATGGTTATGATCTGGATTATGAAAAAGAAGGTATCGGTCCAAGCAGAATTCCAACTCCTGAAGAGGTAACAGATGATATGATGCCGCAAGAATTTGAACGTGCAAATGAGGTTTATACGGTAAACGGGAAGGCATTTGACTATATGAATCATCCAATACAACTACAAAAGGGAGTTCCCTATCGAATCTATCTACTCAACATGTTGGAATTCGATACAATAAATAATTTTCACTTGCATGCCAACATGTTCAAATATTATCCAGGCGGCACATCAACAACGCCTGCCTTTGTCAATGACATTGTTGCCTTAACTCAAGGTGATAGAGGCATTCTGGAATTTAGATATGATTTACCTGGCAGATATATGTTTCATTCTCATATAAACGAATTTTCAGATTTGGGATGGATGGGATTTTTTGATGTGAGAGGATAAATGAAGTATTGGTAACTAAATTGAATAGAGCAAAAATTAAAGTATAACTGATAACAAGCTAATTCTTTAAATTCTTATCGATTACTTATCGATATTGTTTTTAGTAAGATATAGATATATTTTATTGACATAGGTACCCAATAGATTTAAGAATCTTAGGTTAGTCTACAAATTGAATATGGCATGTGTATTCATAGCTACATTAAAATCGACATAATTACTAATTGAAAGTAAGGTGTTATTGGTATGATAAATACGAAAGAACCGCTAAGATTGTGTATATGAACTTGGTATTATTATAGAATTAAAGTAGCATCATTTCGATTCAAATATTAATAGAATAAGATAATCTCAAAATATTGAATATGGATAGTCTGCATTGCCAATATTATAGTTTCTTAGTCTCCTAGTCTAGCCGAGGTCATCGTTGATGTAAATATTTGCTCGAATAAGATAAGAATAGAATTCGATTATGGCTATGCTTTAGTAGTGCTCTATTATAAAAGTCTGAAGAACGCATGTATAGATATTATTGCTTCTAGCATGAGTGTTGCCGCAAAAGATTACATCTATTGCGAATGCCATTCATTAATAATGGGAACACACATTTACAGCATTCGTATCGTCTACTGATTGTGAGTATTCTTTATACATTTGCAAATTTCAAGTACATCTTGATACTGCACTATGGAAGAAACATATTCACTCTGATTTTCAAAGAATATAATATATATAGTAATATTTGTCAAATTGACACATCATGCCTAGTACGATTACATCTTCATCGTACTATTCCATTTTCGATTAAAACCAAATATTCTATTAAAGTTGACTAATTATAAATCTAAACACATTACGATAATTAACGATACTAATTTAGATCAAGTTAGTTCTTAACTATGATATATCAGATTTAATGAAGCATACTAATCATCCTAATCGTAATAAACCATCATATCTACGTATTGGTAGAATTATATGAACAACAAGACTATAGCAATATTAGCAATAGCAGCGCTAGGAGTTATGTTAGTTGCTACATCTTCAATGACTACGATAGATCACGCAGTTTTTGCAAAAAAGCATAAGCATCATCATCACCATGGCAATAACAACAACAAGCAATCACAGGCTGCAGCTCAGGCCAATGTCTGCGGTGATGGATTTATGCCAATGAAGGTTTTCTGTCAAGCATTGAACAATCAAATTCAGGGCGACGGTAACGCAGTAAACGTGATCGGTGTACAACCATCTTCCTAAAAAGATAGTGAAAAAAGATTATTCAATAGTATTTCCTATTTTCTTTACTTTTTTTGGTAACCAGAACAAAGATAAATGCTAAACGTATAGATTATTACTCATATTTCTTGATCTTGCATTAGCAGCTATATGCGAGATAATGCAACCCATCATTGTCAGGCTTGCTTTTCTATCGAAAACAGTTGTGATAGTGTATGCACTATATTCAATGAGATCTTGGACATTCAACAATAATTGGAGTCTCTTATAGCGATGGTTTCGTAAACGGATATAATTATTATTGCCGCTGCATTACAGTAATCAATATCTCAATTTTCTGATGAACTAATTAGATTAATCAAGTCTTTTCAGAATTGCCGTAACATCTGTTTGGGTATAATATGATCTTTCCTACCAGAATTATCATTATGCCGACTAATCAGGTCAACGCAGAGGTACATCCCTGCAATAGCTACATTATGTTCCAATTTATGCTAGCGAATGAACGGATTTGCGGTAATGCATATTTTAAAGCATATCCCACGCTATCTTTCTTCTAACTGAAAATGTCTTCTATAACAAATATCTCCATATGATGATTCTGCTATTAGGGTAATTTGGCCGCAAGAACTGGGACATTCTCGATGCTTGGCGGTTCCACCAGGAGCTCGGATGCCTTCTCCTTTAATGCTGCTGCTACACGTCCAGCAAGATGAGCTTGTCTACCGGCATCATCTGGAAATGCATCAAAAATGCCAAAAGTAGAAGGTCCCATTCGAATTGCAAACCAGGCAATTGTTAAAGGCTCTTCTTGAACAATTGACAGACCTGCTTTAAGAAAATCTTCGACTTCCGACTCCTTCCCAGGCTTTGCTCGTAGCTTAACAAACAGCGCTACACTGACATTAGTCAATATATTTATGTCTCCTTACTGAAATTAAACGAACAGTAAAATACGTACGCATCATGAAATTTAGCAATACAAATTATTTAAGAATTTATCTTCAGGATACTTGATATTCCAGCTGTAAATCTCACCGTAGGGCGAAGGTAATAAGGTATTGCATCTGGAATGCACGCGTCCTAACTAGATTGAGAGACTATTATTTCAAACGATTAAAGAAA
>DATBGR010000094.1:0-9138 GCA_036557905.1 Nitrososphaeraceae archaeon
TGTTGACCAATCTGGCCCCACCCACAGTATCTGCTGCCTCTTAACCTTCTAATCTTTCTAAATCTGGTCGCCATGATCTTTATACAATCCTCCTTTACGAACAGGAATGTGTTCTACAATCAATCTAATCACCTTAATTAACCTTTTCTGACTGTTCAAATCATCTTTTGAACAAGGCCAATCAAATCTTTGTCTTCTCCCAAAATTCCGTCCTGTGTATACTGCTTTTTCGTACTCTTTTTGAATCCGCCTCGAGGAGGGCTAAGTGCAAACCAAGGTCTAATGCTGACTTTAGAGATTCCGATTTTGTCTTCTGCAAGGCCTTTAGCCAAGGCTTGCAAATTAGAATAATCCTTTGGCAGATCTTTCTCATCAATAGATTTATTTCCCATTCTTCTGCCCCTCTTTGACAAGAGCTCCTGCACCGTGTCTTGATCAACGTGGCACCAGGCCACTACCTCTTTCACTTTTCTTAGCATTCCAAGAGTCTGTCTTGTCTCAGGAACTATAGTTGCATTGAACTTTTTTCCTAGGTTTAAGTACTCAAGAGTAGAACTTGCCCAATATGGTATATTTACTGTTCCTTTAATTCTAACAACTAGATAAGCCATTATCAACAATCAACCTGCAACATAAGTGCTCCTTAGAGCAGAAAAGATTGCCTTTGAAGTAGATGACATTGTACTGGTAGAGCCAAAAGATTTTGTCCAAATATCTTTCAGACCAGCTAATTTGAGCAGGTTTTTAATATTTTCTCCAGCTACCAAACCAAGTCCCCTAGGACCAGGAATAAGTTCAATTGTAACGCTGCCACCCCTTCCTCTTACCTTGAAGGGTATAGAGTGGAACTGAGCACATCTACATTCCCAGCTACCGCATCCCAATTTTACCGGAATTACGTTAAGATAGGCCGCGTTTGTTGCCTTATCAATTGCTATACGCATCTGTGAAGCCTTACCTTTACCAATGCCAAACCAGCCAGCTTCATTTCCAACAGCAACTAGTGCGTTGAACCTGGTCATTTCTCCTGCATCAGTCTGTTTTTGTACTATCCCTACATGGATAACCTGACTCTTTATGTCAGGTAGTAATTGCCTAACAATCTCAGATTCTTGGATCCTCATTCCATTTTCATAGACCTCGTCCATAGATTTGATCTTGCCGCTTGACACCAATAGCCCAAGGCTTGTTCGTGGTTTCCATTCTGCCAATGGTGGTTGTTGCCTGCTCTGTGAATACTGTCTACTCATCTACTTCACCCTGAGTTGTTGTAGTAGAGGCTCTGTTCGTGGATGCCCCTTTCATTAAAACATCTCTTAACTTTTGAACATGGTCCGGATAATCCTCAGGCTTTAGGCCATTTTTTAGCAGCATGGAAAATCTTGATTCATATTTTGATTTGTCTTCTTGAAGCAGCTTTGCATATTCTGCTATGTGATTACCATCTAATCGGTCCTGCTCTGGGAACGCGTCTTCTGATGCTGGCACATGCACGCCTGCATCTATTATCCCCTTTAAGCAGGCAGCGACTCTACTCGTAAAAGGATTCAATCCAGTGTACAAGACAGCTCTATCATAATTCTTTTTAATGCATTTGCTGCCTAGCAGAATTCCAGTCAAGTAACATCCAGGAATGCTATTTAATGATCCGTTCCAACCTTGTTTAGCAAGTTCTCTACTATGAGCAGTGACGAGTACTTTATCTCCTTTAATATCAGGATCCAGTAACCTTGTCAAAATGTTCTGGTTTGTGACTTTTATCGTTATGAAGTGATGTCGACCAACTAGTATCGCAGCTCTTTTCCTATAATTTGTCTTATGCTGCCTAATCCTTTTTATGGTATGAATATAACGCATTTTTAACAATTCTCCGTCATTTCAAAGATTATGACCCAAACCATCCAAAGCACTTATAAACGTTTGAACGTTCAATCTGCCTTTATATTTTTAGGTTGAAAAAACGACTTACGCATGGAATTATTGACCCTTTTTAGATAATTACGCTTTGCTATAAGCGCGGCAAAGGCACCTGCTCCAATGCCATTATCAATATTTACAACAGCTAACCCAAATGTGCAGCTTTGGAGCATCGATGCGAGTGCTGCCTTACCTGCCGATCCAAATCCATAGCCTACAGAAGTGGGTACACCTATTACAGGAAGATTTACGATAGATGAAACCACCGATGCAAGTGCGCCTTCCATACCGGCAACAACCACGATTGCCTCTACATCCTGCTCAACCATCTTTCGAAGTGCTGGAAAAAGTCTATGCAAGCCAGCAATTCCTACATCATACGAAATTATTGAATCACAATACATAGATTTAGCAATCAGTCTAGACTCCTCAGCAACACCTATATCAGAAGTTCCTGCGCAAATTATTCCTATCTTTGGAATTTCCTTAGTTAGGACAACGGTTTTACGCGAGACAAGGATTGTGGTGCTCAGCTTACCAACTTCGACGTCAAGTTTTCTTTTCCTTAACAAACTTACGATCTTTACCAGATCCGTCTTCTGAATTCTGCTAACAACAACAGAATCATTACGCCTCATTATGGCGTTTACAATTCTAACGATCTCTGTTAGGGATTTGTATTCTGCGAAAACCACCTCAGGTATACCTTTTCTAGCTTCACGGCCAGTATCAAGTTGAGCGATATTCTCAGCCGCAAATTCTATATTATGGAGTGAAATCTTTTTTTCAACATCATCGATACTAAGTCGACCTTTTGCAAAATCTTGCAGGATGATCCGGATATCCATTGGTCTATTGAGATTACTAAAAAATAAGCAAATAAAAGCATTACAACGTGAATTAAATAGTGAATGTGCCAAGCGCTTCCTTTACGCTAGTAACTCCTTTTGAAAATATTGCCTGCTCAGAATCATCCAATGGTAATTCTACGATCCTTTCCACTCCATGAGAACCAATTATGGCAGGAACACCTATACACACGTCCTGAGTTCCATACTCTCCTTCTAACAGTGTAGAAACAGGAATAATTGATCTCCTATCTTTAATCACGGATTCAATCATTGTTGCGACTGCATTCCCTGGTGCATGTGTCGTCGCTCCTTTGAGAGATATCACTTGTGCTGCTACTCGCTTTGTGTTTTCAAAAATTTCGCCTGCCTGTTGCTCGGTAACGAAATTGTTCAATGGGATACCAGCTAAAGTAGAGTACCTGATAAGGGGTAGCATGTTTTCACCGTGCTCGCTTATGACCATGGCCTGAATTGAATCATTTGATATTTTTGTAGCATTATGAATAAAATATTTGAACCTAGACAAGTCTAGCATCCCACCCATGCCCATAACTCTATTCTTTGGAGCTCCCGTAACTTTCAATAGCAGATAGGTGAGCGGATCTAAGGGATTAGTAACCATAATAGAAATTGCATTAGACGCATAGTTCTTAACCTGGTTCGAAACACCCTTGACTATTTCTGCATTTGTCTTTAGCAGATCCATCCTTGTCATGCCAGGCTTTCTTCCAACACCAGCAACTATTACCACAAACTTTGAACCCTTCATGTCTTCGTAATTATTAGAACCTGACATTTTGCAATCAATACCCCTTTCTGAAATCTGATTGTTTATATCCAAGGCTTCTCCCTGAGGAAGACCTTCAATGATATCAAGTAAAAGAATATCATCCAGTTCTCTCAAAGCACAATTTAAAGCCACAGAGGCCCCGACCTTACCTGATCCAATAATAGTAATTGTCATTAAAACTTGACAATCATCAAATATTTATAAACCTTCAATGTTCGGTTAGCTTGCATGCAAATTAAATGTTTTTAGTCGGCTCTCGACCCCAGGTAAGATCTAAACTCCATAGACATCTAATTTTCAGCGGTCACAGATCGAGGTAGCATGAATTGAATCTTTAGAAGATTGTCTCATTTTCAGACATGGTTGCATATTTTGCATTGTAAACCTGAATACATTCCATTATTTGTCCTCAAGTAGTAGAATGAAATTGGTTCCTGCCTAGTAGCAGGTCAATCCAAACGTAGTCAAATAGGATCGAGTCGCACTGATAGTCCCAAGTAATATATTGACAAAAGGAGTAGTTAGAATTTATCAAACAATGAGAGACATTGCAGTAATTGATTGTCAAGTCAGCGGCATTTCTGGAGACATGCTGTTATCAGCCCTAGTTCATTCAGGCGCAGAGGAAAAAAAGGTCTTGCAAGCAGTTTTTGCCTGTCAGGATTTTCTTACGGGAAGTAAGATAATTAGTGCTAGGTTCAAAAAAAAATCTGTCAACGGATTTAATGCCACAAGGTTTGAGGCTGAATATGACGAAAAGAAAGGTACTAGGAGGAGGGGTATTGATATGTATAGATCTTTGGCATCGTGCTGTGATTCTCTTGAGCTCGAATCGACTGCAAAGTCATTTGCGCTGGAATCATTCAAATCAATTCTCTTGGCTGAGGCGGAGGTACATGGTGCTAGTGTCAAAGAAGTGAATTTGCACGAGACTTCGAGTATAGACACATTTATTGATCTCGTTGGCTGCGCCACTGCATTGCAGGATCTTGGCTTGTTCAATTTCAGAATTATATCCACAAAAGTGGCCGTTGGAAGCGGCACGGTAAACTTTTCGCACGGAACTGTTCCTAATCCGAGCAACGCAATTTTACAGATCTTTAAGGGTAAGCCATTTATCCTAACCGCTGGTCAAGCCCATGAAGAGGTGACCACTCCTACCGGAGCAGCAATGCTCGTAAATCTTGCTGCAGAAAGCGTCGGCTACTATCCAGACCTACTTCCAGAAATAGTTGGCTACGGATGTGGGAGTAAAGCATTGAAACAAGTCCCAAATATCCTAAGGTTAGTATTAGGCAAGTCCCACCTTGCCTATCAAGCCAGTCCTGATTCAGTGTCAGTCTTAGAAACTAATTTAGACGATGTCTCAGGCGAAATAATAGGACATTTGATCAATAGTTTAGCAGAATCCAATGTCAAGGATGTTACTATCCTCCAAGGCCTCACGAAAAAAAACAGGCCTAACTACATTGTCAAAGTTATATGCGATCATAGTAAGCTAAATACCGTGCTAGACACGATATTTAGTCAAACAGGCACAATGGGCATACGGGTTCAAGAGCAAATGCGCTATGTATTGCCTAGAAGTATTATTACCATACCTATTACTATAAGCAAAAAAAGGTACAATATGCAAGTTAAAGTCGTCAAAGATTCACATAATTCCATTATAAACGCTAAAGCTGAGTATGAGGACGTAAAGGTAATCTCTTCAAGACTTGGTCTTCCATTGAGGATCGTTATGGAACAGGTGAATGCACAGATCGCTAACAGAGTGTTAGCTAGGTAGACTCAAAATGGGTTCAAATGCTGCTTTGGATATGCTCGTGGGTTGGTTCATTGAGCAGAATAGCGCTGCTATTGTAGCGCTCTCTGGGGGGGTAGATAGCGCTGTAGTTGCTTTGGCGGCAAGTATAGCGCTAGATCAACGCTCTATAGCTATTACAGCAAATTACAAGACCCTTGCCAGGGAGGAGCTTGAGTCAGCCAAATCTGTGGCAAGAGAAATAGGTATAAATCATAAGATAATCGAATATAGCGAGCTGGACAGCCCTCTTTTCAGGAAGAATGACGAACTTAGATGTTATTATTGCCGCAGTGAGCTAGCAAAAAGGCTCGTCTCTTACGGAAAGCAAATTGGTATTTCACTTATTACAGATGGAACTCAGGTCGATGATGCTAATGATATAAGGCCAGGAATAAGGGCGATTACTGAAAATGGTATCAAAAGTCCTCTGGTCGAGGTAGGCCTAGACAAATCAAGAATTCGCTCAATCGCAAAGGCCTACGGTCTTTCCGTCTCTGATCGTCCTTCAAATTCTTGTCTTGCATCCAGATTGCCCACTGGAGTTGAAGTTACAGCAGATAGACTTGCCAAGATAGAGAAGGCTGAAGTATTGGTAAAGAGGGTATTTAGTGTGAGGCAGGTCAGGGTCAGAGATCATGGTGAGATCGCTAGAATCGAGGTTGGTGTAGACGAGCTTTCTAAGCTGTTCGATACAAACAAACTCTCAACCCTTGATCTCAAACTTAGAATGTTAGGCTTTAGATATGTCTGTATAGACACAGGGGGCTACCGCACTGGAAATCTAGTTATAATAGATTGATACTATATCGTATCCTATCCTTTGTCAGCAGATAGTGCTTCTGTAAACGTCACAACTCCGGACCAAACTGACACAATCTATTTAGATAATGCGGCTACGACTCCCGTATTAGAAGAGGTATTTCTCGAAATGATCCCCTATCTTAAGGTACACTACGGTAATCCCTCGTCATTGCACAATAAGGGATATGATGCGAAACTTGCTATTTCAGTAGCAAGAAATAGAGTTGCAACAATAATTGGCGCATCTGGTAAGGAAATAGTCTTTACTTCTGGCGGCACGGAATCTAACAATTTAGCAATAAGGGGAGCAGCGCTAGGGTGTAGAGCAAAAAATCCGAAAAAATCTCATTTGATTACAAGCAAAATAGAACACGAATCTGTATTGGAGCCTTTTAGAGAACTCGAAAAGAATGGATTTGAAGTAATCTATCTTCCTGTCTCAAATCAAGGCATAGTTAATATCGATACTTTGGAAAAATCAATTTCTGAATCAAGGACCGCATTAGTAAGCGTCATGCTAGTAAATAATGAAATTGGAACTATACAGCCGGTGAAGGAAATTTCCAATTTAATTCACTCGACCAATAAAGAAATATTATTTCATTGTGATGCTAGTCAGGGTGTAGGCAAAATCCCTATTGACGTAAGGACTCTAGGCATAGATCTAATCACGCTATCATCACACAAAATTAATGGTCCTAAAGGCACTGGTGCTCTTTATGTTAGACGGGGTGTGAAGATAAGCCCGTTAATTCTTGGGGGCGGACAAGAAGCATTGCTTCGATCTGGGACGGAAAATGTGTATGGGATAGTAGGGTTTGGTAAAGCCTGCGAGATTGCACTATTAAACTTGGCTAAGAACGAACATGAAGTTTCAAAAATGCGCGACTACATCGTTAATAAAATTATCACGAATATTCCTGGTACACGTTACAATGGTTCCAGGATTCACAGGATTGGCAATAATGCTCATTTCACATTTTCCGGGGTCAACGGTGAGGACTTGGTTATGAAACTAGACGAATATGGTATTGCAACCTCCACTGGATCTGCCTGTTCTTCAAGAAAGCAAAAGTCTTCCCATGTCTTAAAGGCCATGGGATTTTCATATGATGAAATTACTGGTTCACTTAGGATAAGCATATGTGCACAGAATACAATTCAGGAGATGGATCGATTCGTCAATATATTATCACAGATTACCAACGAACTAAGAAGATTTTCTCCAATAAGTCCCAGAATGTAACAATATAGAAGCCGGGAACATTCTTATTCTAGATTTCATAAATTACAAAATAATGTCCAATAGTTCTACCGATATAGTTGCTCCTAATAATATCCCTGACAAATCCCAGAAAGCCCCGGAATTCGAATTACCAGATATTGACATGAAGTATCGCAAACTCAGTGATTATAAAGGAAGAAATATAATTCTGGCTTTTTTCCCTGCAGCAGAATCACCGATCTGTACTCGTGAAATGTGTAATTTTAGAGACTCTTTTGGCGATTTGGAAAAGTATGGAGCAGTAGTGATTGGAATTTCAGTCGATGGTCCCTTTGCTAATAAAATGTTTGGTCAAAATCATCATGTAAATTTTCCTTTGTTAAGTGATTATAGAAGACAGGTAATTAACAATTATGGGATTGTTATGAAAGACCTAGGCCCTTTAACTGACTACAATGCAGCAAAGAGGGCTATATTTATCCTGGATAAAGATCAAAAAGTACAGTATATATGGGTATCGGATAATCCACTTATTGAACCCAACTACGATGAAATAAAACAGGTATTAAAGACCTTGTGAATCATCATCCTACCTCCTACTAATTTTACTCATTGAATAGATCATCCTGCTTCAGGAAATTTTCGATAGAGTATCGCAACTATTTTCGAGCATTAAGAGAAATTTGAATAGTCTGGGAGCAGTAGTGTTCGCATAATGCAGAAATCGGCCGGTTTCAACAGAAAACCAAGATTGAATACTACGATAAGTTACAATCAGATCAAACCATAAGCCTCAGTTTTACTTAGAGCACACATAGAATACCTATTAGGTGTTTTTGCCAATTGTCCTGTACTATTCTGTACTATAGTACTATAATATGTTATAATCAATTCAATTTATCTTGCATATTTTTTTATTTATTTTGGATTAATTAATTTATTCTATCACTGCAATGATATCATTTCTGGCAACAGTTTCTCCTTTTTTAACCCTAAGCTCCTTAACTATCCCGTCCTTGTGTGCCTTAACTGCTACTTGCATCTTCATCGACTCTAAAACAACCAATGAGTCACCTTTCTTTACGTCAGTTTTGACTGCTGCCAAGACGTTGACGACTCTGCCAGGAATTTGACTAAATAGCATATTTTCTCCCCCTAACTTTCCAGTGAGAGATAATGATTTCTCTAATATTTCTGCCAATTTAGAGTTTTGCTTTATCGTATGCGTACGCCCGTTTATGGATAATCGTACTTCTGAACTTTCAGATTTAATAATTTTTGCAGAATAAAATGCATCGTCTAGTATGAATTCAAAGTAATCTGATCCTGACTTTAATACCCTAATCGGATATTCTTTTTTATTAATCTTAACAAGAATCAAGCCCCCCTCAACAGATCTTAATAATTCGCCGTTTACAATTTCTTTAGTCCCACCGAGTTCAAAGTCCATAACTCATTCACCCTTTGCTTTGCCAACCAACCCTTGGTGTGACGCTGGTGCCCTTCTGATATAAATGACTCTTTTTGATAAATTCAGATCTTAATAGTATAGCAGAAACGGCTGGAATCAGATCTTTTTTTGCGTTTTCTAGGGCATCACGATTCATCCTCTCCAAAATGTGAAATCTTTCGAGATAATCAGTTGATAGCTCTCCCTTTATGAAATTATCCTCATCCATTATAGTCTTAAAAAGTGGTATAGTAGTATTAATCCCTTCAACTGTGAATTCATTCAAAGCATTCTTGG
>DATBGR010000095.1:0-4729 GCA_036557905.1 Nitrososphaeraceae archaeon
GCCCTGTTTTATTATTCTTCAAGATCTCTACGTGGATATGATTCGGATCTCCGTGGACAAATGCTATGCTCGTCCCTCTTGGAATAGCAAGATTAGTTGGTATGTAATTTGCATTATTTGGGCTAATTGTTTTATTATCTGAAGGTGGATGATGAGCCTCGTCTGGGATATATACTATGAATCCTTTAACATTTGAGGGTAATGACAGCATTCCAGTATCAAAAACTGACTTTGCATCTGGTACAGCTATACTTGTAAGGACACTACCAGTGTTCGAATTTGATTTGTCTCCGATTTGTGAGTAGGCCAAATTATTGGTCAATATTGATGTAAATAAAATCATTGCCACTGATGATACGACAGCTATAAACATGTAAATAGCTAATCGTCTATAATGAAATAACTCGTCAAATGATTCTAGAAAATCTTGTTTATTCATAGCCCAATTTTGACAACATCAGCTAACTAATTATATTAGGCTTTAGGTACAACCATCTATTTGTTATTATGGTAGATGTAGCTTCTAGGTATGACAAATATCTATCGAATATTTTTCAATAATAATCTATCAAAGTATTTGTCAAACATGTTACTAGTTATTATATCATCTGCATAAATGCCAAATGCTATAACTTTTCCCTTTTGGTATCTCAATTCATATGTAGCAATTATG
Source organism: Nitrososphaeraceae archaeon (assembly GCA_036557905.1). Lineage (GTDB taxonomy): Archaea > Thermoproteota > Nitrososphaeria > Nitrososphaerales > Nitrososphaeraceae > JARBAU01. The sequence goes on from DATBGR010000095.1 coordinate 674, forward strand.
TGTTTTGTATCGAAGTGTGCCTCCCTGTTTATCGACAATTGTTGTGATAGCGAGATAGCCGGTGACTGTTTAATTTGCTTTGATATTGGTATTGGAATCTATGCACCATAATTAAACAGTATGACATCATGTGGATTTGTGATATACTGTTCTTCATGTTGTTTATATCCAAAAGGATTATTACTAAACGTTACACCACATCGAAAACAGAGATAGTTGCTGCCGATCCACTGTGATGTTTCATCTTTCCATCTTTCGGCAACACTTTTCCACGCAGATTTACCATTAAATGCCCACCAGTGACCTTTTAATAGGGTTATCGTATGGGTATTTCTGTTATATTTTACCTCAGCATAAAAAATATTACCATCAAGTATAATTAGTGTTCCACCACTACTTACAAAATGTTTAAGATTATCATACTCCTGTTGTGTTACATATTCCTGATGACCAATTACTAGTGTGTCGTATTTATTTAAACTGTTTTTAGCTGTAAAAATAGTACCTGCATCCACATCGGCATCTGTAAGTATATCAATTTTTGATTTTGGAATAAGAGACTTAATATTTTCATACAAATAACGCATACCACGTGTAGAAGATGAAGAGTCTGTCTTCCGAGTAGTTACCTTGCTTGTAAGAAGATTGAGATTCGTTGTGACATTTTTTCCGAGATGCAAATTTTGATATAGAGCATAAAAGACGTAAAATGAATGACTATATGCAGCTGCCGTAAAAGAGGGCTTGACAAATGCGATTTTTGTAATCTTATCATTATGTTCTAATGCATTATGAATCACATTTTTAAAAGACGAAGCTATAGGGGCATTACTTTTAGATGAACTATGAAGACGATTTGAATCCACTAAAAAATACTGGGAAGGATCTTTAACAAAAAAACTATTTCCATTATTTGATTTAGGAAAAGTTATTGATAAAGATTCTCTTAACAGTGTAGGTACTTCCGATGATGCGTGGATAGTAGAAATAGCAATAGCTGTTTTAGTAAGTGTTAATTTATATGAGGTTATTACTGAATCTGCTAGTGCAGTTGTAGAATTTCGAATATGTAGATTAGCTGGGTAACTGTTGATCGTAGAACTAGAAAGAGAATACTTTTTTGATGACTCAGGAGATTTATATATTGATGTATTAGTCGCATGTGCAGGGTTTGTCAGCATTGCTAACGATAGAAGCAGTATTGTCAAAAATATGAATACTACTTTGTAATAATAATTGTCGCTCGATATCTCTATCTTGCTGCTTGATCTATTATAGTTAGTAGCATTAGTGACAACTACGAAAGTGAGTCCAAAGCATTGATGGGCAATGGTCCGTATGTTTTCTATAAATTTGTGGCTCACTTTCCAATTAACAACGCTCAGTTATCGTAATATAATAAAGATAGCTTAACTAAGATACCTAGTTAGGTGACGCTGTTATAGAAATTGAATTCTGGTATTTCGGTAGACTATCTAATTGATGAGATGATAATGATATTTATTTGGGGTTCAGAATCCTAATCACCGTAATAAATACTAATTATAGATTAGCCGTAACGTCTTTTATCAGCTTCTATTCATAGCCAACATTTTATATCATAATCAGTATGAACAAATAGACATCTGTTGATTCACAAACCTTTACTATTGGTCGTAACATTGATCATCTTAATAATTTTGTTGCTTCAAATAATCTGACGAGCTTGTCATATTCACAAAATCGTAGCATTCAGAAACCAGCTATAAATACGATGATGGTAAAATCCAAAGTTAATGGCATAAAAATCATATTTCCAAAACAAGGTCAAAGTATTCATAATGATAAAAATCTTACAATAACCGGAATATCAACATACGATCATCATACCGATTGTCGAGTTTCAATTGTTTTGAATAACGTTAGACCATATCAAAACGTTATTGCAACCGGTCATAATGGATCAAATGACTATTCGACATGGAAATTCCTACTTTCCTCTAAATATACTATTGTCAAACCTGGATTAAACAGGGTAGCAGCAAAGTTGACTTGCAGTGCTAAACCGACCAACATAACAAGATTTTATGGTGCGAATTTTTATGGTCAGCTGACCAGTAAACCTGTATCACAACTGCAACTGCATACTTCGAAGTACAATACTAATAGCACTAGTTTCAACAAAAGCAATACACCATTGCTATCTATAACTGGAAAGGAAGATCCTAGTAAACAAAGTACCTTAATGTCATCAACTTCTGAAATTCAGAACAAAATATCTATTAATAAATAAAGGATTCACACTACTATCCAACCTAAAATTATTTATGAAAACAAATCATCGATAAATCCTGAATCCTCCGAGATATCATCTATGAATAGGACTAATGGCCCATTAGTCCTAACTTTACCTTCAGTTAAGGATAATTTATCATCCGCATCCACACCGTTATCATCCGCATCCACACCGTTATTGCCTGGAATGCCGTCAGAAAACCATGCAAATAATAATGTTCAAGGTTCTAATCATAACAATAACTAATTTACTCTCAGACATGTCTTTTCTATCAAGTCTAGCAACAACTATCTGAGAGATTAGATCATCACTAACATAAAGATATTTATTCAAATGACAACTGAAATCAAGGTTTTGTTCTTGGCATTGTTGATTAATAATCTTATCAATTACCTAAAGAGTTATGACGTTGTAGTTGTGGTTAGCCTAAGTGATCCGAACATCTTTCTCGCTGTCTGCGTAAGATCCGCATAACTTGATGGCTCTGCATTAAATGTAGCTGAATAAATCCTATTTCCACAAAGGGTTGCACTATCCATAGTGATGGTTTTTAGCCCGTTGTAAGTGCTAGCATATACCATTGTATAGGCCTTTCGCCCTGCAAGGACCGCATCGGTTGTTGAGGATAGTAATTTAAAATCTGAAATATTATTGTCATTCTTGATAATGTTTATGTTATTTTTCATCAGAGTATCCAAAGACAAGTTTCGAATGTTATTTTGCACGTTAATGTCCAAGTAAGTACTACCATCACTTGGATCCGTATCAAATGATTTATGAATATCAAATGCTGGTGTTACTCGAATAATGGTGACTGTAGGCCAGTTCAACCTATTTCCAACCTCCTGTAGATCCCAATCAGAGGGAACCTGCATCTTGATACCAAAGGTAGAATTGACGTAGGTGAAAAAATCAGATACTATAGAATTTTGTGATGCTAAACTGATATTAGTACTATTAGACAGTATGAATATCAATGTAATACCAGCTAAGAATACACATATACTAACCGTATTTATCAAATCAGTTCTTGATATATTTGTGTGATTAATCAACACTATTAAAATTTAAGGTACATATGACTAAACGTGTACGCAATATCACATTATTATTATCTAACTGTAGTATCAATTTGTTGTATTAATTAGCGAAGTGTACCTTAAAAAATTAAACTCGGATGTTGATAATGCTTTACAATATATGCAAAAGAAAAAAAACATGTCAGTATACTCTATTCTAGTTTTAACCATAGTTTCTGTAATAATATCTGCAATTCTTATGCATCCAGTTCCATATTCTTTGAAAAATAGTCACAAAAATGATGTCAACATACTGCCTGTATCTCTTGCAGGTAGCCATCATAACAAGCAGATCTTGCTCCCTTTTATGACATATCAAGATCCTATTTATGGAATAAAGATTCAGTATCCCTCAGATTGGGAAAAAATACATTTTGATGGGAATTTCATTGTGGGTTTTGTATCTAGCTCTAAGCGAGATGTAGGATTGCTACCTAATCTAATGATTGCTGTTTTAAAATTACATACCACAAGCACATCGATAATCGATTTTGGTAACGCAAGGATTTCCATCCTTGAATCGCAATATCGTGATTTTCATCTAGTAAGCTCTGGTTCCTACACTACTTCACAAAGCTCGCCACTTTATGACATTGAATATACCCATACTGATGACAATTTGCCGATCACTACGACAGAAATATGGTCATTAAAAGGAAATGAAGCCATTATGCTCTTGGCTAATGTTGGCACATCTGAGTC
>DATBGR010000096.1:0-6962 GCA_036557905.1 Nitrososphaeraceae archaeon
CTATGGGTTTGCTCCAATAGGGATCATCTATTTCAAGCAAGGTTTCATTCAAATTTTGACTAGATCTCCTTAGCATCATTAATTTAACATGTAATAATAATTTATATACAATCATTATTACTGATGAGATAACGGTACTGGATTGTCTGAAGAAAAAATCTGTGCAAAAAAAATTCTTGTAGCAATAGATGGATCAGAACAATCAATGAAAGCAGCCGATTATGTAATATCACTAGCGGATAAGTATAATTCCAAATTAATAGCTGTGCAAGTATTAGATTTATCACAGCTTAAACTTAGAGGTGATAAATCAGGCTTAATTGCAGAGCTAATAAACCCATTGGCAGAATTAGAAGGAGCTAGGAAAGAATCTCTGCATTGGATAAATAACGTTGGCGAGCTAGCTCGACTACGGCATATTCAGTTCGAATCGGAAATTATAGAAGATGTTGTACAAAGAATAGGAGGAGTAATAGTAAATTATGCCGAAAAGAAAATGGTAGATCTAATTGTGATTGGTACTAGAGGTCAATCAGGATTTAAAGAACTTCTAATTGGAAGTGTCGCATCTGATGCATTACATTATGCACATTGTCCTGTGATGATAGTAAAATAAATCGCAATTCGGATGATCCTTTCATTTTGGGTTTTATCAGCAGAGGATCGATGAAAATAATCTATAGATAGTTCTTAAATAGAAAACAGATCAATCAGATAGTCTATCATAAGCACTAAATATAATAAATTGGAAATTCCAATACAACAAGGCATCAAGATAAAATATGTGAATGATTTGTCATTTAGTTTGAATTAATTCTCCCTCATAGCTACAAGAATAAAACTCTGCACTCGTCCCAATAGTTATAAAGAAACAGCATTGCTCATAATTTTCATCTATATGATCTATTTATATTGTATAGAGTATACATATATTATTCGACAATCTCACATCGGATGACTGTAATTTGACTTACAAATCGCAAATAATTACTGATTTGGGTGAGAAAGAATTACTTATTCCCAGGCTTGTTGATCAAGCCTTGTCAGCTAATGATAAGGTCAAATATTTCTTTTCTTTATTACAGATGGCAAAAGAACGTGCGGAAGATCGTGGTAATGACACTGGATATTCTAACTTACGAGATGAGCGATTAGCTTACGCTATAGACAATGACAGCTTTGATAAGGTAATACAGGCAACTGTGAAGATCGGTTCCAATAGGTACCAGATCCCTGAACTTAGATTAGTTCTAGACAGTATACTGCAATGCATTGAGCAGATGATTACCCCACTTGATACTGCAAGTACTAATATTAAACTGCAGGAAGATGAAAATAGGACAAACCGGGAAAATGATAGAATGACGGCAAGAACTACCACACAGAGCGTTGAAAATCCTCATAATTATAGATCGAGGTTCGAGAAATTAAAAAAGCAAATCTCTCCAATTGAATATGATATTGTATCTGGAAAACAAATAGAAATAATTACCTCTGGTCAAAGAGAGGTCGGAGATAGTTTGCATTTATTAGTCATGAATCTTCACAAGGAACTCAATACACTTCAGTCTAAAATCTCACAAGAATCTATAGGTGGTGCTAGTGTTTATGGACTAACTGAGAATGACAGAAAATGCGTAGAGGCATTTATGAGTGGCGTAAATGAAACCGCAAAGCTCAAATTCGACCATGTTGGTCTTGGCACTACTGCAACTAGGTCTGGTGAAGATCTAATTATACAGAATGACATAGGTACCACTGATGCACATGTGCTAGTACTACATGTCAAAAAGATGAAAGCAACTCTAACTTATACGGATATTCATATTCGGCGGCTTTTATTTTTTCGTTCATTGCTTGAAAAATACGAGATCCGATGGAATGAAACTGATTCCAAAAAGTCAACCACTAATAACAAAAATGCTGACATATATCATCTCAGTATAGGTGTCTATGAAGCAGAAGGAGAAAAAGAATTGTATGAATATCTTTCCTTCTTAGGATCACGCATAGTATTTCTTATTGACTGGAATCGAGCAAGGAAAAGTTTGAGAAATTTTATCAAAACCGCTGATTGCATAAGCGTCCTCAAATGGGCGGCATATAATTCTTACGGGCATAGAGCATTTCTGCAATTGGGGGGTCAGAAACTCCTATATGAGGCAATAAGACAAATTGATAATCCTCCAATTCATTATGGTCAGGAATTAAGTGAAGTTCTTGGAAGAGAGCGCACAGTAAAATTCTTGCAGTTTGTTATCAAAACATGCTGTGAAAATCTTATCGAAGGCAAATCTGAGTCTCTTGTTAGGGACAGGATACGTGCAGAGCTTACTACTTATTTTCATACTTTGGAACAGGATGTTGTTCAAATAGCAGCCAATCACGCTACTTTGCTAGTTGAGATCGCAGAGGCTGCGAGGAATACTATTCTTAATAGCAAGTACCACCAGGATCAAGATTTTTCAGATAGAAATTTCAAAAGGGCTAGAATATGGGAAAGTAAGGCTGATGCACTAGTTAAAGAAGTTCGCACTTTGACAAAAAGACCAACCACTAATGTTCCAAGAGCATTTGAACAAATAATTGTAAATGCTGATGATGCAGCCGATTTTTTAGAAGAGGCAGTATTTCTGATGACACTCTTACAAAAGGAAAATAATTATAACACTGATAATACCGATTTTGAAAGTTTGTCTGATCTTCTTAACGAGATAGCAGAGAAGGCATATCAGGATTCGATGGAGTACCTCAAAGCTTTGGAAAATGCAAAGGTAGTTCATAGGGGAAGTCCACATGAAGACGTTCAAGACTTTTTGGAAGCTATAGATATGGCTATTGCAATAGAACATGACGTAGATGAAGTCAATCGGCATGTAGAAGAAGCTCTTGTGACTAAAATTAAGGACTTTAGACAGTTTCATATCTTATCAGAAACTGCAAAAAATATCGAAGGAGCAACCGACTCTGTTATGAAGGCGGCCATATTATTACGTGACTATATTTTAGGAAATCTTTCAATATGATATTTGCATGGCATTTAGAGAAAATATCATCGAGTGGGATTTGATTCTTGGTTTTGGATGAAGAAGAAAAGCAGAACATGGAGAAATTTTATTTCTTTTCTAATAAAGGAGTTGAGCTTAATGGCTTAAACCCTGAGAGTATTGGATTTAAAGCATTTAATTTAATGAAAATTGCCCAATTGGATCTACCAGTACCTCCTGGGTTTGTAATTGGAACAAAATTCTGTCAGAATTATTTTTCAAACCATAAAAAATTATCTTCGGGGTTTAACGACCTTGTTCGCGACAATATTATAAAACTACAACAAATATCAGGCCTTGAGTTTGGAGGTGTTAGAAATCCACTTCTTGTTTCAGTACGATCAGGGGCAGCAGTATCAATGCCTGGAATTCTTGATAGCATCCTAAATATTGGAATTTGCGATAAGACTGTTAGTGGTTTGTTACGTATGACAGGTAATCCTAGATTTGTGTGGGATTCATATCGTCGACTTATTGAAACTTACGCAAGTGTAGTTTATGATTGTTCTAATGTTGAATTTACAAGCATACTCGATGCCCATCTGAAAGATGATGGAGTGATTAGTCCTGACGAACTGGATGTCGATACCTTGAAGAAGGTCGTCAACGATTATTTAAAGAACTTTGAGGAACAAACAAGAGGCATTCCATTCCCACAACAACCAGACACTCAACTACAATACGCAATAGAAGCAGTTTTTCGCTCGTGGGAGAGTCATCGGTCAATAGAATATAGAAAGATCAATAATATCCAAGGTCTAGCCGGAACCGCAGTTACAGTACAAACCATGGTCTTTGGAAATATGGATCAGACCTCTGGCTCTGGTGTAGCATTTACAAGAAATCCATCTACAGGTGAAAACAACTTGTATGCAGAATTTTTGTTTAATGCGCAAGGCGAAGATATAGTGTCCGGTAGGAGCTCACCAGAAGGCCTTGAAAGGCTTGAAAAATTACTCCCAGAGGCGTACAAGGAATTACATATAGCTGGCAAACGTCTTGAGAGACACTTTAAAGATATGCAAGATTTCGAATTTACCATTCAACAAGGAGATTTATTTATACTGCAATCTAGGAATGGCAAGCGAACTCCATGGGCAGCTTTGGTGATTGCTGTAGATATGGTTCATGATAACCTGATAGATACACAGACTGCACTAGGAAGGCTGGTTTCATATGATCTTGAAAAGGTTGAGAGAAGAATAATTGTATCATCAAGATCACGAGCTAAGAATAGTAAAAATTTTCAAACTAATAGAAATGTCGAAGTACTAGCTAATGGAGTCCCTGCTAGTCCAGGAATAGCAATCGGAAAAATAGTATTAGATTCCAAGAAGGCAAAAGAGATAACAATGACAGGTAAGCCTACAATATTGATACGCACAGAAATTTCTACAGATGATATAAGCGGAATGGATGTAAGTGATGGTGTTCTTACCAAGGTCGGTGGAAAAACATCTCATGCTGCTCTTGTTTCACGACAAATGAACAAAGTATGCATTGTGGGCTGCCAGAGGCTGTTGATAGATATGAAGAGCAGAAAATGTACCTTTGGAAAAGAGATACTTTATGAAGGAGACTATATTTCCTTGGATGGTAACATAGGCAGTATATATCAAGGAAGAGTTGAGTTTCAGATAGAAAAACCAGAACAGCTGTTATCGGAAGTTAAGCAATGGAATCAAATCTAGAGGATATAGAATTATGTCTTCTGATGCAAAAGGAAAACAACAACGTAGAATATACAAATCTAAAAGATTAAGCAAAACCTCTGGGCTCAAGGTATAACATATAGTGAAAAATGATCCAGAATTTATGATTAGAATTAATACCTGATTATTTAGATTTATAGAAGTAAACCTATATGACATGGCATAGAACATGAGCCTGGTGATGCCGGTGACGATTCTATATTACAATAGCCCTAATGCTGCTGATCGTCGGAACTAAAAGATTAATTCCAAACAGTGATTCCAAGTATTAAGTACTTTAGAAAAGTTCCATTAATTCAATTCTGCGAATCTGTGGCTTATTTTACAAATATTCGATTCCCCATTTAGACTGAAAATTTGCGATTTTCAATTTATGCATTAACAAGTAGCTAATGATGGATAAAGCTAAGAATGGCTGACTCTATAATGATTTCCTACATGTAGTCTCAGGTAGTGATAATTTATTTGTCGGTTATAGTGTGGATTACTTTGATTGTGATAATATGATAATACAATGCCAAACTTCCATCGTGTTAATATAAACATTGAAAAACTAACTATACCAAATAACAAAAGATCGCTAACGACTATGACTATATTTCAAATCAAAAAAATTAACAAAGTGTTAGCGAATTAATGTTAATTGGTATAGAATGTAGTTACTCTTAGTTATTTTTCATGTTAACTGATATTCATTATATTGAGAAATAATTTACAGTCAGAGTTTGAAAGATCTGCTTCATAACATTTTACAAATCGATCATATTTTTTCTGCCTATCATTGTATAAAAGTTCTATAAGGCTATACAGCTCGCGGCCACTTTTATGATTTTTAATATATGTAATGCAGGTATCATAATCATGAATCGTACCGAGCATGTCTTGAATTTCTCCCAATTCGCCTATCATCTCAAGAACCTTATCCTTGTCTGTATCCTTATCATTTTCCTCAATTGGTAAAAGTTCTAACAAATAACGCAGCTTTTTGCAATCCTTCCGCATTTCATGTAATTCTCTAATTCTCTCCGGAGAACTAATTACAGTTGGATAATTCTTCTCTATTCTATTAGCAATTTTAGTAATAACCTTATCAAATCTGTTCTTTATCTTTTTTTCAGATATGTCGGTCTTGTAGTCGTCAAAACTAGGAATGGGTAGCTTCCTTAATTCCAAAGCTATCGTCTTTGCCTCATTTAGTTTCTTATTTCTAAGAACATTTACTGACTTTAATAGCCTTACAACTGATTGTGAGGGTTGAGATCGTGATCGATGTACACCTTTGGGGAATCGTTCAACAGATATGCATTTAGATACTATCTCTGAAATAATGTCACAGTCTCTTATTTTACTGTTTACAGAAAAAAGATCTTTACTCTTCGATACAAATTCTTTCATTTTATCCCTATTGCGTGCTGCAGTTGGAAGCGTTTGATAACTTGCTTGTAGTCTTCTGATAGCAGTCCTAATATCGTGAATGTGTTCTTCATTGGGAGCCCCCAAATAATCATCCAACCTGTTACATACTCTTTGAACAGTTCTCTCTGATTTAGTTAGGTATGTCGCAATATCTATCATATGCAAAACATTATTTATGGAATGAATTTTCGACATAATATAGAAACATGCATTATGGTATTAATACTGTACCACTTATTCTGTATTGCTATTATCAGTGGACCAAATTTTATCGAGATCTACGTGATCTAATTAGTATATTAGATCTAAAACCTGACTACTGCATTTGGTAACATCGCTTAAATATACTATTCACTAACATTTTGAACCATCTATTGGAACGAGCATCTTTCTTATTTGAATACTGTCATTACTATTACGAGTTGAGATTACATATACTGCTACATTACATCTAATACTACATTGATTTAGTAGGTTGGGGTGTTGATAAATCTTTTTTTGATACTTTAAGACGATAGTGTCCGCATATCTATATATTATACAGAGTAGGTTACATATACATTGTAGCTCAATTCTAAAGTAATTATAGAATGGTATCCGTTCTGAAGGCTTATTACATAGACTATAGACTGATGAATTTATCGTAAAGCATTACTTTCAATCCTGCTTCTACTTTCTGTGCTCTAAATTTCTTTGAAAGTAGATCTTCCCCTAATACTCTTTTGATTGATCTGTTGTTCAGTCGATATATGGTACAAGTTTCATTAAATGACGAAATTTGTCTTTG
>DATBGR010000097.1:0-12151 GCA_036557905.1 Nitrososphaeraceae archaeon
CCACCGTTATCTTTTTTTGCGAAAACCATGCTAATATTACTTGTAAGGGGAACTGTTGAAATTGATGATACTAGTGTACAAATAATAAATATGAGAAATATTGTAGAACCGTATATTTTCAATGATTTTTGTATCAAAAGTACATCAGCACTCCCGACTCATAATAACTTGTCATTACTGATTTTTATTCAGATGGGATGTAATAATTAAGGCTTTATAGTAACAGTCTTGTATCTCGAAGGGATATGTGGAACTGCGTCAGATAATGTCCCACGATGTGATACGATAGATCAGTAATTCAATAATCTCACTAATTTGCTGTTGTTCCATTCTGTGTGAATTCAACTGTCACATCTCCTATGTTGGTAAATATTCTTTGTAGGTCGAGCATATTGAAAAATATATGTATTCCACAAGATAATTACAAAACTATGATTTATTTCATAATATACAAATATACCATCTAGAAATGTAGAAATCATGATATTACTGTATTATCGACATTAAATCTGCATAAGGCTATATATGCAATATCTTCAAGTTTCTTATTATTCAGTGTGAAGCATCACAGAAATTTTGAAATTCATAATCCTTCATTGTGATATGTATAAGGACCTAATCCGATCCCCAGCTTTCATAGTCATGGTTACTGCGCTAGTCGCAGATACTTTAGTAAAATCATTGCCTTATACTGTAACCTGGGCAGCCAGTAGTGACTCCACACTGGGTATGCAACATGTACCTCGAATTGCATTACAATAGGAGGATCAACGGGTCCACAAGGCCACCTGGTCAAGGGGTAGGTAGGTCCCAAAGGTTGTACAGGAGATACTGGCCAAGTTTTTTAGTAGATTACTGATAGTATTCAACCTCTTTAATTATGGAACAGAATGATAACCGAGATTGAACATGACCAGGTGGTAGTCAACTTGCTTACCAGCGTTATTCTCTCGTACTAATCTTGAACGATATTTGTTTTAAAGTTATTGACCTCTCATTTACATTTAGATCTGTTTTGATTTTGGCGGAAATGCAAATGACTTGCTATAGATTCAGTTTTTAACGAACCCACAACAAGTTACAGTTGGCTTTTCCATTTTTAACGATCAAGGCACAAGGTCAATGAAATAACTTTATTCCCGACCGACTTTTATAACCATTATCTAGTTTACGATTAGTAAACTGATAGACAAGCTAATTGGAAATCACCGATAAATTAAAAATTCTCGGATTTGCAGGAAGTCTACGAGTTGGTTCTTATAATAAAGCTCTTCTGCGTGCTGCCATTGACCTGTTACCAGAAGATGTTTATCTGGAAATTTTTGAAATTGATGGAATCCCTCTATACAATCAAGATATGAAAAAGATATGCCGATAAAGGTAAAAGAGTTCAAATAGAAAATAAGGGATGCAGATGCCATTTGACTGGAGGTTATGTGCAGCAACAGCGTACCTTTGCGTTCGGGTTTTAATCTATTCGTATCTGCAGGTATTGTTTTCCTTCCCTTTCGCTATTTTTGCCATTACTGGTTTTGGTTTCATATTGCCAGTATCCTTACTTCTGCCCAGGCATATACTAGACATTAATTTATGAATTCCAAGAATAGGTAAAAATACTCGTGTAACGTCGTGATTGGACTCAAAATATATGGTCGCTCATGAGGGTCGAGATCGACGAATTTTTTCGATAGATATAAACGCACTTAACTGCAATCAAATAGAGTTTAATATTAAGAGTTTCTATATATATGTAGAAACATATGGGATCAGTCTCCTCGTATTATGATTCATCAAGTCATCATCCCTTAAAAGGAACTGAGCCGATCTTTTCTGAAATTGCGCCGATCTGGTCTGAACGCTTAATTCAAGCTAGAGACGAAATTTCTCCCATTTCGATTACAAGGCTAAAATGGTACCAAGAGCTTAAGAATTCGTCAACATGTGTAGTCGGTGAAGCACATGGATTCTCCGCTGATTACGTATCTAAATGTGGACAATGCAACAAATTGGCCTGGAGATTTATGTTTTACTTCTTAATACAATCCGACTCAAGAATTGAGAAAACTAAAGTCAAATTTGTAGACCATTGGAACAACGAGCATTGCTTTAATGCTAATAGCGGGCCTCGATCAGCATCACAAATTAGTCGAGATTCTTGTCGCTAAAAGTACCAGAATTGCTACGAATAAAAACCAACGATAATCTTTAGGAATCTGACATTTTTGTAGTGTCAGAGCTCATAACTAGACAAAATTTTTTTGGCTCGAATGAGCGGATAAGATTATCTTAACTTTCGATCGGTACGAAATTCTTAGTTAAACTAATGCGATGAAATAAGCGGAGATACGGTAAAAGAACTTAGTTAATCATTACTTAGATAGACAGACACCGGTACAGGTCAGCTTGGTATAGAAGTTGCATAAAAAGGATCTTGTAACTATAGTTTTTATAGCTATCATGATTGTTATCGTAGTTGTATTTGTTGGTGAATATCTTTTGAGAGTGGAGTTTGCTGCAGAACAGATTCGGAAGGGCTGTTCTCCAACCGCTTCGGATCAAAATGGAATACCCATTAAACGGAGATGTCCTTCATCAGTCTTTCGATAGTTGGATCAATTGTGTAAAACACTTCATTCTTCTTATGGTAAAGTACATAATAAGATTCCTGGTCCGAATGATTTGCATCAGCACTACTCTCCATTGTTACCTTTATTATCCTGCTTTGCGCATTTCTAAATGAAGGGACATTCTTGCTGTCAGTGGGCAATAATCATTCTCCACTGAAACGTCGTCAACTGAAACAAGTAAAGGTATAATTTCGGATTAATAATTGCTTAAAGATAAGGTCTTTTAATATAATCATCTTATGGCCGGCAAGACTTAGATATCACTATGAGATCAAGCGAATTCTACAACGAGTGATACTATAAATGCACAAAGATTTGGTGTTCGCAATTCTTTCTACCAGCTTGATTGAAATTTTCGTCAATCAATCAAATAATAAAAGATATCGCTGCAGCTGATGACATTTTGGATTCGTTACTGTCAAAGTAATCGATAGTCATTCTTTGAATGCTCTTAATTAGACATTTTGCAAACCAGAGACAATCAAGCTTTTGGCTCACTATGAAAAGATACCATGAACCTTAAGAAATTAAATCTACGAAAATTAGTCTAATTCTATGCGTGCAATAAATAAATAGACAGAATCATAAAAATTGATGAAGGTTGGTTGGAATTATCAATCCTTTCTGTTTTAGTTGTCCAACACGACTTTTTCAGAAGCGATGACCTAAAAGGAGAATAGGCCTACAGGCCAACCTTCATTATTTGAAGTACCAAGAGAAGGGAATCGAATAGAGTTGTTAGTATATTTGCTCAATATGATCAAGTTAGTAAATTGAGTTTTACTAAAAGACATCATTGGAACGAGCTAGAAGATGCAGCTACATAGATCAAATTGTTGGGTCGAATTATTTATAATTTGAGAAAACAGGTGCCTATGGCAGTGGAACCAACTGTCCTCTAAAACTTATGACAGAGAGACCATTGTATGAAACAGACTTAAATGTTCGATTCTTTGGCGTAGCCGTTCTCAGGATTTGAATATCTTTATGATGAGAAATTTTGAAACTTGATTCTTAGATTCGCTAATGCTAGCCATTGAAAAAGTTATCATAGCAGTTATTGCTCAGCTCACTCACATTCAAGATTTCATTTTACATTAATAATGAATCTAGCAGTGTCCGGATTGACCGGTGAGAACAAGACATTGTAGATCGTAACTATCACACAATGTCTACATGGACTATGAAAATTGTACGTTGCCTGCTCTAATCCCCATTAAACGAATGGCCTGCTTAAATAGGGCTTATTGTTCCTGCTCCTAGTATTGTTGTCAATGAACAAGATAAACTCGAGTCACTGTGTTTCTGATTTCTGTTGGTTTTTTAGTTGAAAAAGTTAATCAAAAAATGTCTTTCTACCTACTTTTGCTTTAATGGGGTGCTGAGTCAATTCAATATTAACATTATTTTTCATATTTTTGGGAGACTATAATAGTGTTGGTGTCATCAGACACTGAAACTGCACCCTTCATCCATAGATAGTTCGGAGATAAATGTGCATACATTACGTAGTTGTCAAGTTTGTGTGAAGAATTCCCCTTTGGTATTATCCCTGATTCAGCTATTTGTCGTGTTGCCGCATAACTACTGTTGCCTTTAGCATCGGTAAGGATGAGATAATGCGAAATGTCATCATTGTTATACCATTTTACTGTTTTTGCCGGCTTGGTAAAATAATATCTTGAATCAAAAAGCTTGGATTAGTCCTATCACTTGTTCCATGGGAGAATTGTAATAATATTACCAGCAAGAACCTTAGGTCGGAAGAAAACAACAAAACACAAAGCGGTTACTATGAAGATGGATAATACATTTTGCCTAGTAGTGGTAGATGAGATAACACGCATATATATCACGAGACATCGTTGGCTAGATTTCACTTGAAAATACAGATAGGAATGAGGGCTTGGTCCATCATCGAGGCTTTTAAAATAATTTGTTAACTACGTATCAAACTTAGATAGACATAGAGCAATTTATGTATTCAATTACAAAAAATTATTGCCAGATTCAGAGCCTGAGAAATATTCGTTGATGGTGTGGCCCCAAAACGATTTACAAGAACGAAGCAAGTTTGCAAATTGCTTCTGGGGTTCCCATCCAACACTCATTAATGTTAGCTGTAGGTTAAATAACTTGGGACACCTTTTCAAGAGGGAGAGGGGTGGAAAGCGTGTCAAGATTTGATCACCGCATTTTTTCCCAGATCTATTCAGATAGCAGATCATAGTTAGAAAAGTAAGAATAAGTAGTGTCTGGTTCAAGACATAGGATTTTGAGAAATACAAGTTAAGATGTAATTGTAGGATCAGGTAGCAGAATCTTCATTGGGCTTTCTCACCTGAATATCAAGTCCATTTAAAGAAATGCTAATTATTGTGTACAGGATTTCTTTGGGGGAATAGTAATGCAATTCGGATCATTGCAAATGAAGTTAAAATTTAAGAGCCAGAATTTATGACAGTATATGAAATAACCTAGTCCAGGTTTGTGTTAAATTTGAACGATCGACCATAGTAATCTGCTTTAGTACTATGCGCCTTTTATTTATTGCCAACACGACTTCCTGAAGCTTAGCTTGAAAAGTTTTTCCTTATCATATTTCTGAACTCCGTGTCAGGAAGGTTCGTTCGCGCATGTATTAAAGTATCAGCATCATCTCCTACTGTATATCTTAGAAGTGGATTTTCCGACGAAATTGCCTGCAATATTACCTTAGATACTTCTTGTGGAGGCGATGATGTAGGACTTGCCATCATTGTCTTAAAACTGTTATCTAGCTTTTGAGTAAGGGAAAAGTAGGGAGAATTTGGGTCTTGGGCTTTTTTTGCTGATATGCTAGAATTCAAAATATTGGTTCTGATTACGCCTGGTTCGATTATAATTACTCTAATCCCGAACGGCTCTAGCTCAAAAGCAATAGATTCACTTAATCCTTCCAATGCAAATTTAGTACTATGATATGCAGACAGCGCAGGAAGACCTATTCGTCCTCCCACTGAACTAACGTTTACTATTTTGCCAGACTTTTGCTTTCTCATCACAGGTAGAACTTGCTGAGTTACTCGTACTACACCGAAAAAATTTGTTTCAAATTGTGCTTTTATCTCTTCTATTGACGTATCTTCAACGGATCCAAAAAGGCCATACCCCGCGTTATTGACTAGGACATCGAGTCTATGCTCTGCAGTTACTATTTTCGTTATCGCATCTTTAACAGATCCGTCGTCATTAACATCGAGATGAACAGCATGTAATGGCAAATTTTCTTTATCGGCAATTTCTCTAATGGTTTTTGATTTATCCAAATTTCGCATTGAAGCATACGTTTTAAATCCTGCGTTCGCCAACATGACTGCAGTTTCAAATCCTATACCACTTGAGCTACCCGTTACAAGGGCGACCTTTTCATTCTGCATATTCATACTAGCTAGGTCGCTGGTATATACTTTGGTTATTGTTGTGATTTAAGGCAATTCCAACGCTTGGATTGTTAATGATTGTGCATGTGATACTGTAATATCTATTTGTATCGATAAAGGAATCTTGGATTGGCAAATCATTATGTACACTTTTCCTCAAATAGGACAATTTCAATACAATTATATAATTAACCAGCCATTCCCAGATAACTCCTCAATTTCTACATAGGTCAGAAATTAAGAGGAAAGTTGTATGTTCGAATAGCCGCATATCATTCATTAATAGTTAAAAAATGTGTCAATGATACGAAATCCTATTTAAATAAATATACTATAAGATCTGAGCGGGCAGGAAGATTGGTTATAAGGATTGTTGGTCCAGGGATATATTCAATATGATCCTAGTTAAGTTACAATATTTGGACAAAGACTGATAAAATATTGCAGATAGAACCTTTAGTTGACTTTGCTATTTTGACTGAGATATTTCCGATTCTGAAGTTTTTAAAAATATAGTATCAAATGAGGCAGAGCAGTTGGTTCCTCCGTTTGGCATTATCCAAGGATTGACCCTTAATGCCCAATAACCATAACAAGAATTACAGCGAGCCAGTTCGTGTCGTTTACAATTCTTCCGTGTAGACAACCACCGATGACTCATCAACTATACCATTATTATACAGATATCTCTTTATAATGTTCATGCAAAATACATCGCCAATTTTTTATTTATTCACGTTAACGATTCTAGGTATAAGTTTAGCGCATATATTACCCTCATATTTTCCTAAACTAACAATTAATCCGGTTCTGGCAGCGGGGACCATTGATGGAAGGGCAAGCAATCAGATGAGTAAAATGCAAGGGTTCTTTTCTCCTATTGGGCCAGAATTGAGCAAGCTATTGACAAAACAATCAAGAAGCGACATGAGTAATTTATCTCCCCAACACTTAATTCAGATCGGTTCTCCAGTTCAAGGCAATCTATCTGCACCTATTACAATCGTCGAATTTGGGGACTTTCAATGCGGATTCTGTGACAGATTTGCAAAGGAAACTGAACCAAAGATTAACGAAACTTATATTCAAAGTGGGAAAGTCAATATGATATTCAAAAATTTCGTAACCCACGGTCCTGACTCGAACACAGCAGCCATAGCTGCACAATGTGCTAATGACCAGGGAAAGTTTTGGAATTTTTATAAGATTTTATACAAGAATCAAGGAGAAGAAAATAGCGGGTGGGCAAGTACAGACAATTTGAAAAAGCTCTCGTTACAAGTATCTGGGTTGAATGCCCAGAAATTTGATGCTTGTATTGACGGTACTAAATACAAGTCATTGGCTGATAGAGATAATTCTCTGGCAGTTTCTTCAGGATTTCAGGGAACTCCTTCATTTGTAATAGAAAAAAGAGACGGAACAGATAAGGAAATATTACTAGGTGCTTATCCATTCCCGGCATTTCAGGCAATAATTGATAAGAAATTAAATGGATGATTTAGGTCGATGGATTTGGAAAGTAAAAGGAAAGCTGATCGATGGATAAGAGAGTCCGTTTATAGTTGGAGGAGATTCAAGCTGATGCTATCTAATGTTGCCAACTCAATAAGTATGGTGTTTCTCTCGAACTGGGCTTACATTGCTTTGACGAGTTTCACATCATCGGTATTCTGGGTTGTTTTCTGCATGTTTGATCAGCTGCTCTTTTTTTCGCCAGTCGTAGTGTTTTATTTGCCTGATGATGCTGTAGTTGGGTTCATTCTCTCAACTATAATATCTACTCTATTGGGGATGGTCGTAAGTATGAATCTATACCTATTAAGACATTCCAAACGTATTAGGATAAGTACGGCATCACTTTTCTCTGGGTCTGCCATAGGCGTTATTTCCAGCACATGTGCCAGCTGCTCATCTGTTGGACTACTATTAGTTTCTACTTTTGGTAGCATAGGTATAGCAGCATCATCCTTCCTATCTAATTATCAAATCCCTTTAAGGCTATTGTCTATAGTTCTATTGTTCTGGGCATTATATTCAATAAGTAGGAACTTGACTAGGGGCTGCACAATATGCAAGAAATTTAACTAATAACCTTAATTGACATATACAGTGCCGAGGAACATCACATCAAAAATTCACTACGAATGCAAACACTCACCTACTCAGACTTCCGGAAGCTTCATCGAAAATAATACCAGGCTATATGCTTAATCAACACAATCGATTTTAACAATAAATAAATAGTCATGTTTAGAATTGATGGTAAGGTGTCTATTATTAAGCGAGCCCGTTCGTAGCAAGATTGACAATTGTGATAAACCTAGAACTTTTTTACACTTGAGTGTAATCATAGAACTGCAAAACAAACAGTAGACAGTTTGTTCCTATTGATATAACAAAACCAGCTTACATACAATATATCAAATAGACAAGACATATAGCGCTCCCAAAATAATGGGATTTAAAAAGCAGCTTGAGGTACTACTAATACCAACAGTTTCTTAAGAATAGAAATTCATATTTGATACAATGAAAAGTCATCTCCAGTTTCTAATCGTACCCTTATTACCGAGTTTATGCGATTAAATCGTTTCGCATCTAATAAATCTTAAGATACAAATGTGTCCTTCATTTTTTGCATTAATGGTAAGTAATCATTGAATCTTTCTATTGATGCGGAGTAGTCAATGAAATAACCGGTATCTTTTCCGACTAACGTTCCCAGCTCCATTACCTTTCTTGGTCCATAGATCGGATTTATGTAGGTCCAAACTAACTCATATGCTGGAGATCCTGAAAGTATATTTTTATTATTCATGTTATCTATGCTGCTTATAATTTTAAGACTAGGAAAATTGGTGAGGTTTTTAGATTTAACTGCCAAGTCAAGGTAGCTTTTCAAGGTTACGGGAAAATGAGCGATCCGCTTGGACAAATTACTATTGGTACCTATGTAGAATATTGGTAGCCCGCTTGATAATCTAGGCAAATAGAAGGAAGCAATTACCTTTGACCTAAAATAATCTGGCTTATGTTGTTGAAGATTCGAATCGTTTTCAATTCGTATACTCCAATCAGATGGATATTGAACCGAGGCTCCATAGCGTTCGTTTTGATATACCAAGAAAGTTCCCTTAGGAATTGCAGCATTGGTTGCATTATTAAGAGTGGTATTGCGGATTGGAAGCGGATGCAACAGATCCCGACCAACTTGGTCCTCAAGAGCGTTGAAATCTGCTACGATCAAACTATTATTATTGGTTGCAGAAGCATAATGTGATTCGTTTTCTTCTGACAATGAGTTTGAAGTACTTATAAGGGTCGATTCTAATGCTCGTGCATTAACAATGTTTCTGTCATTCATTTTAGCAAATATCACCAATTCGTCATAAGCAGCATGCAAATGTGAAATAGAATCAACAATCTTGTTATTTTGATACGACTGAATAGCTTGGTCTATAAGCATCTTTATTAAGATGGAATCGTCACTCTTGTCATTTTGTGCGTATATATGATGAATACCAAATAGAATCGACAAAGTTAATGCAATCAGACAAGGCAGTAGAATGAATAATAGTCTGAACAAAGGCCGAGACATGTTTAGTACCTAGTGCTCATACTCAAACAGTAATATTTCTTATAGATTTCTAATATACATCAAACCCCGTTAGGTAAAGCTCTTTCATATAACATCAATTGAAGTGTCCTAAATCTAATATCATTAATGTTTGAGTTACGCATAAACACGAGCTGAATCATCCAATAATATATAGGAACGAGATCTCCTGACATGTCTTGTGTTTGTAAGGACAATAATTATTAAAATTCTTTCGATTTTATTCTCTCAATAGGACTAAGGACTAGGGACCATTACTTCTCCATTAGGAATAGTGTATGCTATTGCTTGAGCTGAAATAGGTTCAATCATTCTTCATAATAAATTACTTTAATACTATTCCTATTTTCAAGTTAGACTGAGTATTTATTCAGTCTGTTGTTGTTATTTAGCTACATAATAATTTTCTTATATAAAAATAAAAGGAAGTTTTAGACTTATAAAAAGAGTTTATGATAAGCCATATTCAAGGCAATTTTTCTACCATTATAGCAGACCAATAGATTATATTTTTAAGCTGCAGCCAAGTTAAAAGTAGAGCTTTCTATAAACTCTCCCGTAGGCATACCACTGGCACCCTCTACACTAACTTTGACGTTAAAATGACCTGCTTGTGGAATGTTGACTATCTGCTCACCAGTACCATCTGAAGCTTTCTGATCTTGTACGTCTTTAACCACCTTACCGTCTGGAATAGTGGTTAAGTTAAAACTATAATCGACCTGATTAACTATGGAGTTAGAGCTGTCCATAAACACGATACCAAATTTTGTATCCTTTCCATGTGCTATGGTTTCAGGCTGCCATAACAGCTCTATATAATAGGTTCCACGAGCAGTCTGTATTGTTAAAGGGGGTGCAGGTGACTCAAAGTGACTCTTTGGTATAGGTGGGGGACCTTGTCCTTCTGCTTGTAAATCGAAAGCAAATTGGACTGGTGGATTACCAGTTGTTACTGCAGCAAACGTTTGAGCTTTAACAGGATATGGCAAACTAGGATCAACATAAATATTATTATCTACTCCGTAATGCCATGATACTGAAGTAGTATCAAACGTTCCTGCTGGTACAGTTACCTTAGATGAACCACCTGGGGCTACTGGAGAACCTCCTATAGCTGCAATTTTTCCCCAATACGGTGCAGTTAAGGAGAGTCCAGGTTTTGGGACAAAAGAAGATAGCCAACCCAATGAGTCAACATAGGCGCTCCTATATGGGACCATTGTAACTGGTATTTGTGAACTTCCAAGTGCAGAAAGGTCAAGATCACTTAGATGAAACGTTCCATTGATTACGTTGCCTGTTGGATCAACTACGTACACAGGTGCAATCCAATACTGGTTCTTAGTGTCATATTGTTTAAGTAAATCGTCATTATAAAGGGCTGACCCTCCTTGGTATCATGGTCTTGTATCCTATAAGTAAAATACCTACCAGGTTTGACTCCTTTTCCTACGTACCAGTTATTATCAGCATAAACATTTTTGGTTTGAAACATAATTGTAGATAGACCTGCAACAAGCACAGCAGCAACAATGATTGTAGATATGATAATTGAATTGATTACGTTACGAGTATTTTGATTCACAATTCCTTTCATTTTCTTATGAGTACATTATATAATATTCCTCTAGGTAGTATTTAGTATATGATTAACAAAGTTATCTAGTCATTGTCAAATGAGAACACGCATTTGGATATTTTCTGGTGTGTAAATACAAGGTAACAATGTTAAATAAATCATAAATGTAGAAAATGGTTAATTCATATTTACACAAATGGCACAAATGCCAGCACTGATTCCAAAAGAGGTAGAAATACAGAGACTGAAAAAGATCTACATAATGGTCATCATGCTAGGTTCAATCGCAGCTTCAGTAGAAGTAGACAACTTCGTAGATGGATCACTACATCAAACAGCTATTAGAGATAGTGCATTCACACCAGCTCACTGGTGGTTATACAGCCACTTTATTGCACTTCCCTTAGGATGGGGATTTGTGGCGATGTATGACAGAAAAGTACCAATTCTCAGAGGACCAAACAACTCAATGAATACGGGATTGAAGATAACTATAATTGGTTATCTAGCAACGATGTTTACTATAGGTATAAATGAGTTGTGGCATTTCTGGTTCGTAGAAGAGATATTTTCGGTTCCTAACCACTGGATGTTTAACATGGGAGTAGTCGTAGCTTTCATGGGTGCTCTTGCGTACGTAGTAAGAGTTTATGCAAGACTGGTAGAGTTAGGGGCGGAAACTCCAGCAAGGAATCCATATGTAGCTGAAATGTACAAACTAGCTCTAGAGGGAAAATTATATAGTAGATCAATACCTTAGAAGAAAGTCCAATAATCTAAGTTAGGAGTGCCAACGTTAGTTCAATAGGAGATCATCCTGTCAAGGTTACTGATCTCCTAATTTCTTTTCTAGATTTGACAATATAATAGCCTGATCAAATTTTTAATCCAGCTTCAGTTT